>JAYUBV010000537.1:0-3979 GCA_043740655.1 Pseudomonadota bacterium
GTGTCCGCCAGGTTCTCGTCCCCTAGCCACACCTTTCCCTGATCGGGCCGGACCAGCCCCACCATCATGTAGAACGTGGTGGTTTTGCCCGCGCCGTTGGGCCCCAATAGCCCCAGAACCTGCCCCTGCTCCACGCTCAGCGACACACCGTTCACCACGGTGCGGCTCTTAAACGCCTTGGTCAGGTTTTCGGTTCTCAGGATCACGAGTCGGAGCTTCCTTCCGCCTCTTCGACTTCTAGGCGGTCTTCATCGGTGAAGAGCAAAATCTTCTTTCCCCGGATTTGGTTATCCTTTGAATCTACGCGAGCTTTCCCCTCGAGCAAGATTTGGTTTCCCCCCACTACGAGGGAGGCCGTATTAGCGTACGCCGTGCGGCCCCGCGTTAAAATCTTGACGTTTCCGGAGGCCTCGATGTCCTCAGTGTCACCGCTTAAGAGAAGCTTCAGTTTATCGCAGTCGACGGTCATCTTGGGCATGAACGCCTTTACTCGGCCCGAAAAAATCGATCGCTGCTCGCCGGTGAAAAATTCCCCCTGCTGCGAGTCGATTTTCAGCCAGTCCTGGGTGGTACCCAGCCGCCGCTCGGCATGGACCTGCCTCTTCAAAAGAAAGTATTCGTCGTCGACGCTGCCGGACAGCCCCACGCCGCGCAACTTCATACGTGGTTTGACCGGATCGGGCCCTTCCATTTTGACGAGGTCAGGGCTAGTGAACTGGCGTGTGAGCCCCTGGTAGTTCAGCGACTCCATGCGGAAGAGGTACCCCTGTTTGGAGGTGATGCGCACGTCTCCGTTCATGTCGATGACTTTGCGCGACAGATAGCTCCTGCCGTAGTCACTGCGGGTGCGGATCACGTTGCCCGATTTCATCGAGGTGAATTCGGCGATTACGGTTTTCAAATAGGTGTAGTCTTCGCGGCGGTGAAGCTCGGCAAACTCACTTTGGATCTTCCAGCGGCTTTTGTCGGCTAGCGTTTCGTAAAAACGCGCCTTCAACATCCCGAAGTTGGCCTTCGTTGCTTGCGACACGTACAGCTCCGCGGACTGATCGGCGGTGGAGACGGATTGCGGTTTATCGACGGCCACCGGCACGAACCATAGGGCCAGCAGCCAGAGGGCCGAGCCTAGGTAAACGAGCGCTCGAAAAAGAAAGTCCACGGCGATGAAGATACCGCCGGTGTCACAGATCGTCGACCCGATTACTTCGAGCTGGTCCGCACAGCCCTCGAGGGCCGAGTTATCTGTGTTTGCCTGTTCTTCCTTTAGACGGATGTCTAAGGAGTAGGCAGTTTTTCGCACATTTCCAGGCTCAAAAACGGGGCGGGTTTTTGCATCTAATAAAGAGAAAAACCCGAGGAATTTCATGCCTTCCCAGCGCGATTCCACAGCCCGACGAGTGGCGGAGACAAATCCGGATTTTCACGATGAGCGCGACTCGCTCTTTGGCGTCGTGGTGTCGTTAGTGGCGTTCGCCGCCGCCGAATTCTTCGTGGAACTCAATATCGACAGCCTACCGGGTGGTCTCGTCTTTCCGTTTGGCTTCATTCTTTTCTGGGCCTTTTATTACACCTACTACCGCCCCAACAATTTAGAGAATCACCTGCGTCCGCTGTCAGAAATGAGCTTTCCGAATGTCTTCGGAGTGGTGTTCGGCGTTACGGTTTGGTTCGTGAAGGTCACGGTGGTGGGAATCTTTGATGTGATCTTCGTACGCTGGTGGCAGACAGAAGCGACGCCCAAGGCGAAGCCGCAAGCGGGTCCGCGCGCGCAACCGCATCAAGAAAGAAAAGAATCCACCGGCAGCTACTCTTACCGGCCGCGCCCCGAAGCGCCGCCCGCGGGTAAAACCGGTCTGCCATCGGATCTCGCGACGGCGTTGCACATTTTGGGAATCGAAGATCGCGAACCCACTTGGGACATCATCCACAAGCGGTACCGCGAACTTGCTAAAAAATTTCATCCCGATCTCAATCGTGAAATTACGCAGGGGCATCGGTTCATTCGAATCGATCAGGCGTACCGCAAGTTAAGCGCGGGTAAAGGAAGTTTTTTTAAGTAAACCGTCTCGGGGGCCAAGTAAGTGGGGGAAGGGCGCAAGAAGTTTTTCTGCGCGATCGTGTTTGCGGTCGCTTTGATCCTTATTTCCTCGCGCGCGCGCGCGGAAGGTTCCCGTCCGCCCCAAACCCCGGCGAAATTCCAAATGGGCATGGAGTTTGAGCTCCAGGCCAAGTTCGTGGAAAACTTAGTGCACCTTTTTGACTGGGACCGAGTCGAGGTCGACCAGCGGGTGGAGGCTGCCCGGCCGGGCGGGGAGCCAGTCTGGTGGGAGGGACGGCTCGCGGATCAGCCCAAAGCGTTTCTCGCCCACATGGCCATTGAGTTGGCCCCCGAACGGGAACCAATGGTGCCGAATTATCCTCCGGTGCGAAAGGATTTGTCCCGCGAGGATGCGGCCATGCTGGGGGAGCTTCGCTGGCACTACGACTCGGGGAAATTGGAGTTCTCCCACCGCGTTCCGTTTTCGGACCCGCAGGCCTACTTAAGGAGTCTGCGCCGTTTCGCGAAGGTCGCTGGTATTGAAGCGAAGTTAGATCGGCCCAATGACCCGAGCCTTCCCGAGCTGAGCTACCACGTGCATTTGAGTCGTACGGATCGTGCGAGTGTGGAGGAGCCCCTTTTCGCCTACAACCATCTGATGCTGGCCCGCCTCGCACGGGCGGATGCGGCGGGAGAGCTTTTCGCGGGCCACCGCGTTTCGATTTACTCCGAAGAACTGAAGGATCGGGGCGTGGTGAGACTATTCGAGGAGGACCACTTCGAGTTGCGCCGCCACGTGCTGACCCCGGAGCAAGAACTTGCGGAGATGCAGCTGCTCTTCTCGATGCCGGCGGAGAAAGCTACGCAGAAGATGGTTGCGTTGACTAAAGTAGCCCTTACGCCCATGACCGTGGCCGAATTGGTCGAGCTTAGTCCGGCCGATGCTTTTTCGATCGTGAGTCGTGCCTACCCTGAGCTGCTTCTCCAGCCCGGGTTCGCACGGGCCGTCGCCGAGCGCACGATGGAGGAAAAAGATCATCCTCACGAACGGACCGCGGCTCTCGTTGAACGTCTCTATGATTTTCGTGAGCGGGAACCCCACGCGGAAAAAATATTTGCCGATGCCCTTAAAAGGGAAATCGAGAGCCGGATTGCCAGCAAGACCCCGCACTTTCTCGGGAAAGCCTCCTTCCAGAGACTGGCCCGCTTAGTGGAGGTTGACTCGCCCTCCATGCGTTTCAGCGCCGCAACTTCGCTCGCCTCGATCTCAGTGCCGTTTCGATCCGGCGGGCCATCCTCCCTCGATCTTGGCTACGTACGCGAGACCGCCGCCACTTGTGTGCGAACGCAAGGCGGGGCCAAGCGCGCCGCCCTCGGGTTACGTTCGCGCGATCCGCGAGACGCCGCGGTTTGGATCGAAAGCCTGCCCGCAAAATTCTTGGCGTCGGAGCTAGGGTTCCCCGCACTTGTGACGGCGGTGAATGCCGCCGGTTTCGATACGCGTCTCCGGCTGCTCGGAATTATCGAAGCCAACCCCGGCCTGTTTACGAGCGCGCAGCAAGCGGTGTTGTACGCTAAACTATCGTACGATTCCGATGTCCGGGTCCGCACTAAGACGGACCAAATTCTCCACCCCCCGCCGTGGACGACCGGCGGAAATTGTGACTTCTCCCCACTGGGAGGCACCCAATGATCGCCCTCTGGTTCTTTCTTCTAATCTCGCTTACCGCGCGCGCCGAGGTGTCCGCGCCTCCGGCTATGCCGGGTGAGTTTCGCATGGGCATGGAGATTGAGATTCCCCGGCGCTTGATGCAAATCATCGTGGATAAATACGACTGGGACAAAGTAGAGCACGACATCGAGACCAATCCGGCTTACCGCAAATACCGCCGCCATCTCGATAGCGGACCTCTCCGCGATCGCAGCCGGGCCGATTTGGTG
>JAYUBV010000538.1:0-1107 GCA_043740655.1 Pseudomonadota bacterium
CATCTGGTCCGCCAGTGCCTTCTGGAACGCGGGGCGCGCAGTGCAACGTTTTACGTAAGCTCCTAGGGTAGGGAACTCTGTTAGCAACGTAGTGTGACGCGGAATGCGTAGCTCCGACGACATCATGAGATCGCCGGCGGTGAAACGGTCTTCGAGGTACTCCCGGTTACCCAGCCACGAGGACAGATCGCCGAAGCGCTTTTTCACCATCCCTTCGGCGCCCGGCCGGCGCAGCTGCGCCCACTGTTCCTTGGCGTCGAAGGGCTCGGCCAGCTCGTTGAACACCGAATGTTCTTTGCCGTCGGTGGTAATCTGCGCGGGAACCCGTTCTTCCGGCCCCTGGGCCCCGGAGCCCGGCAACATTAAGATAGCCGGCGCGCCAGTTTTTCCCGCGTGAAAAATACCGCGCGATTCAAATTTACCGATGTGCACCGAACCGGCGGCATTCGCCATGCCGACGACTAGGGCAATGAGGGCTAAGTTCACCGGGGCTCCGTTTGTAAGCGCAGCGCCTTGCGCCGGGCTAAGGGCAAGATTTCGGGCGTCGCGGGGGGGCGGCCTTGGTCATCGAAGAACGGCGACGGTTTCGCTTTTCCATTTAGAAATGCCTTAAGCATAAAAAATCCGATGCGCGCGAAGAGCCCCAGCGGGAGCTTGGTCGATCCTTCCGGCGGCGTGCCGATGGCAAAGCGCCCCTGCACGCGCGCTTGAATCGGCCCCAGCGCCTTTTCGCGCGCCGCTTCGTTTTGAAAATCTAACCCGGTGTGGACAACCCCCACGTAAGGGATCTTCGCCGACGCCATCGCATTGGCGATCGGCGTTTGGCAGCAGCCCGCGTACCAGCGGTGCATTCCTCGGTTCGAAAGGCGCAGGCATTTCAGGTGCTGGGCGCCTTCGGTAATCGTGATGTCAGCCGGGGTTAGCGGTACGATCTCGGTGCCCCCGCTGCGGTCCAACGTTTTATCGGCGGTACCCACGGCGCGGGCGTAGGTTTGGCAATCATCGCAGTAACAAATGAGACGTCCGATGGCCCTAGCGTTGGCCTGGTTCACTTGACCCTTCACAGCCCCGCATCGGCACTTTAGCGAAATTCCCATGTCTCCCCCA
>JAYUBV010000539.1:0-3961 GCA_043740655.1 Pseudomonadota bacterium
GCCCAATTAGTTTTGCTATCATTAGGGATGCCCCCTAACACCCATGGCCGCGCCGTTCTCGTCGGCGCGCTGTGCCTCGCGAGTGTGGCCGCAGCCCCGCTATACGCGGAACCACGCCTCTGGCCGGGCGGAACGCCGGGGTTGGCAGCAGCGGATTGCTTCAGCACGTTTCGGCTCCTGATGGAAAATCAGTACACGAACGTAGAGCTCTTCCGCGCGATTTTCAAAACGGCGAAATTGCCGCCGCTGGGGACGAGCCATGAGACCGACAACCAAAAATTTATCGATCGGGCGAAGCTGGTGGGTAGTCAAAACCGCGTCTACTTGCACCTAACGCTAAAGGTGCTCAAGCCTTTGAACGATCGCCTTTTTAACGACGAGGCGGCGGAGGGCAAAGAGGATGTGAACGCTTCGCGGGATCTGTTCCGCGCGCTGTTCATGGAAAATATGGCGGCGTTTCCGGAGTTGCAGAAAGCGCTCAAGGCGCGCTTCATGGATTTTAAAACGATCGAGGCGGAGTTTGACTCGAGTGGGTACCGTGGCGGCCAGGCGCAGCTGGGGCGCGATATCGACTATTTGCTTCGGCAGACGAACCTGCAGTTTGAAAAGGCGATGCTCAAAGTTTACGGAACGGAATCCGCACTCCTGAAAAAGATGATGAAGGAGCACGGCCTGGTATCCGACTTCACCGCGTGGCACCTGGCCGGTGTAGCGGTTGGAGATCCCGATCTGGCAGCGTTCGCGGCGCGTGAGGCGACGGCGTCTTTTGACCCCGGGAAAAGTTTTGTATTAAAGGCGAACCCCTTCACGACGGAGTCGTCCCATGAACGCGTGCGGAAGATCGAAGCGGTAGTGCGCCCCAAACTCTTGGGAGAGCTGGGCGCCGACTCGCCGGTCTTCGCCAAGGACAGTTCGGGGAAGCACCTCATCCTGTCGAAGGACAGCATCGATCTGCTGCGTAAGGTGTCGGCCGGAAACCTGGACGAGTACGTGAATGCGGTCACCGCCTCGTTTAAGAAGCGGCTCACGGTCAATCTCACGCGATCGCAGGTGCTGTTGCTGCAGGAGTATTTTGCGGAGGCCGATCGCTTTCAACCGTCGATTCGCGCGGCCAAGCGCGTTCACATCGATATGACCCGGGCCAAATTTGGGATCGTGTCGGTGGATTTTGCCGGGCAGAACGTGGAGAACATGTTCCAAACGATGGGCGCGCTGGCCGAATCGTTTGCCGGGGGCGGTGACTTTGGAAAGCGGGCGGTGGTGCTGTCGCGGCAGGGTGAACTCCTCGCTACCGAACGCCTCGATCGTCTCAAAAAGAATTTCACGGAGGCCGCCCGGGCCGCGGGTATCGAAGGCGATCTGCAATTTTCCGGCGATGATGGCGTGCTCGTGCTGAAGAAACCACTCGAACCCGCGCAGTGGACCAAACTGAATCAGGGGTTGGCACGCGGACGGGACCCGATGTCGGACTACCGTATGGTCAACACGGGCCCGGTCATGAAAACTTTATCCGAGGTCGATACCGGCGGCATGTCGCGCGAAACGGTGAAGGCCGAAGATTTCGAGAAAAAACTTCGTAGCGAGCTATACGGGTATCTGCCGCGCCAACGGGTCACCGCGTCGGGGATCGCCGTGACGCTAGATCCCACCTCGAAACGCGCGGTGGTAACGTTTCTTGGGGGCTGGACGGAGTCAGAGATCACCGAGGTCAAACGCGCAATCGAAGAGAAAAAACTTTCGCCCGCCGGTTACACCGTTTTTTTGGCGTTGTAGCCTATTGAAATAATTACTATAATATAAATAGCGCAGGGGAAACTTCCCCCTGATTGTCTTCCCAACCCATTGCCCAGAAGGAGACTTCCATGACACTCACTAAGGCGGAACTCATTGACGCCGTGTATGAGAAGGTGGGGTTTTCCAAAAAAGAGGCGTCCGATTTAGTGGAGCTGGTCTTTGAGAGCATGAAGGAAGAGCTCTGCAAGGGCGGCAACATCAAGATTTCGGGCTTCGGAAAATTCCGTGTGCGCAGCAAAAAGGCGCGCATGGGGCGCAATCCGCAGACCGGAGCGGCGATGATGATCTCGGCCCGTAAGGTTTTGACCTTCACCCCGAGCCGGATTCTCCGGGACGGCATCAACGGCAAAGCTACCACGCTGCCCAGTCAGCAAGGCGCCGATGATGATGATGACGATACCGATGACGCGGACGAAAAAGAAGCGTAAGTCGGCATCCGCCGCCTTACTCTCGACTATTCTTCTAAGCCACGCCGGGATCTTTCCGGGCGTGGCTTTTTCTTTTTCGCTCGAAAGTTTTTGGGCCGCGGAGAGGGCGGAGCATGAACTCAAAGTCCACGAAGCGGCGCGGCGACGCGATGAATTTCTGCGGGATTGTGCTGGGACCGCTCCGCGATCGGCGGGGGAGCGCTTTGCGTGCCGCCTGATCGGCGGCGAGCGGGTCGAGGCTTCGCCGTGGTTGGCTTTGCCGTTCGCCCGGTGGTTTCACCCGACGGCCTCCGTGTCGCTTACGGAGTTGAAGGGGCTGCCCTTTGCGGAGAAGGCCCAATGGGAGGCCCGGGCATTTATTTCTCCCCTGCGCCCGGCCGAGCAGACGACCGGACAAGGCTGGCTCGCCTTAGAAAGCACGGTACGCCTTTCTTCCGATCGCGCGGAGCCGCGCTGGTGGCGGTACCAAGCGCTGATCTCGGCCCGCGATCCCCGCCGTGACGTGACCGCGTTTGATTCGACGCTATTTTCTTCCGACGCCGCGGATCCGAATCGTCGCGACAGGCTCGACGGCGTTTCGTACGGCATCGCCCCGTTTTTCGGCGTGCGCACGTTTCGTGGCGGCGTGGCGGGGGCCAGGCTTTGGGACGATCGTTTGGGCGATCGCCGGCAAGCCGTCGAACTGTCGGCGCAGGCGGCTACCAACGCTACGTTCTCTGCGGGCGGCGCCTTTTCGGACGGAGAATGGACCGCCCCGTTACGATCGCGCCTTGAGGCCGGGGCCTATTCGGATCAGTTTCGCTACGTCGCCAACGTGGGAGCCACCCGTTTCCGGGAGGAGGGCGTTTGGGCCAGCGCGCAGCTTACCTTTCCGCTCATCGCGAGTCTTACCGCGCGCTTGGGCGGTCGGCTACTCGCGCGCGGGGACGAACGGGCCGAGGGGCCCGGGCCACTCGCCGCGCAAGCGGGGGCGACGCTGGGCGGTCCCGTCGCGGCGTTGGCGTGGGACACGCTGGATAGCCGCACGACTCCGCGATCGGGTTTGCTGTTTGAAGTGGAAGCGACCAAAAACTTCGGCGCGTTTTGGGAGGGCAAAGCACGGGCCGGCGCGCACTACTCGTTCAGCCGAAAAGTTTCGGCGTCGGTCATCGCAGTAGCCTCCGCCCAGGAAGGGAGCCCCCGCCGCAATCTATTAACGGGCTGGGGACGCGAATGGCTGAACCTACCGGGGATTCAAGAAAATCGTTACCGGGCCCCCGCGGGCCTGGGTGCCTGCGTGGAGCTGCAGGGTGAGTTAGCGCGTAACGTACGCGGCCTCATCTTCGGGACCGGTGTGGGCATGCGCAATCCCCTGGCCACCACGGATTCCTTCATCGGCGGTGGCGGAGTGGGGATGGAGATCGCGATGGGAATAAAAACGCGGCCGACTCTACGCGGGGAGTTTGCGGTGATGGACGGCGCCGTTGTTTTCAACGTGGATTGGAAAGCGGCGTTTTAAAAAAATACCCGGGCACTAGCCGGACACGCACAGCCCAAAAGCGCCGGGGGCGTTTCAGGTGGCGGTCTAGGGCGTGCTGCGTTTTTCAACGGGGCAGTAGCGCCGTGCTTTTCCGGACGTGATGTAGGCCAGGCACGTGCTGCATTTTGTGATGTTGGCTACACAGCGTGATGAGGTTAGTCGGCGTATCCGCTCCACCGTGTGATTTTGGATTGATGTGATGATGCTCGACCCATTGTCT
>JAYUBV010000540.1:0-3961 GCA_043740655.1 Pseudomonadota bacterium
CTTTATCTACGTCTACGAACTCAGGTTTAATCATCTTCGAGTAATACGTGTACTTGTCGAAGATCTTTTGGAAGTTCTGCACCTGATCCGGATTGGCGAAGGTGCGCAAACGCACTTCCGTTTTCATTCCCTTTAGGATCTTGATCGACTGCTCGGACAAGGTGTGGACCTTGTTCTTAGTAAGATCTTTTTTGATGTCGTGCTCGTTGGCGATCAGGTTCAAGACGATCACGATGACCAGTGCCACTACCGACATGAAGATCGAGTTCAGGCCGTACTGAGTGGTTCGACGTGAGAAGAGCTGAACCAACGACTGGCGGTCCATCACCACGTAGGCAATGATTCCGGCCAGCGACAAACCCGCCATCACCATCCCGACCCACGGCATGTGAGGAAGGAGGTACGCGGTTACGCCGGCGGCGACCAAGCAAAAGAGGGCGACGGCCCCCACGATCAATGCAATCTGTTTTTTCTTGTTCATCGATTATCTCCAGCGGTTGCTCTCGACCACTCGGTGGGTCAAGAACAGCGCGAAACACGTAAAGGTGATGAAATAGACAAAGTCCTTAAGGTTCAGCAGACCTTCGATGAAGCTGCTGAAATGACCCAAGGGCGAGAGGTAAACCAACGTTGGTCCCCACTCGATAAAGCCCCACTTCGACGTCATGCCCTGGCCAATCGACTGCAACAGCCAAAGCAACAGCAGCACGATGAAGGTCCACACGGCCGCGATTGCCTGACTGCTGGAAATCGCCGAGATGAGAGCCCCCAGCGAAATGTAGCAAGACAGGGCGAGAAACAGACCCAGGTACGTCGTCGCGATGATCGAGCCTTCGGGATTTCCCCAGAGGATCATGAACAGCACGTAGATGAACGAAACGCCCATCATCATGCACATCAACGCGTACGCCGCGAGGTACTTGCCCAGCACCAGCTCGTATCCGTGAATCGGCGCGGTGAAGAGTAGCTCCAGAGTGTTCTGGCGCTTTTCTTCCGCGAACAGTTTCATGGTTAAGAAAGGCGTTACGAAACAAAGGATGAACGCCATGTTCTGGTAGAGGTACGACGCTAGCTTATCCAGCGTGATTCCCTGCGCCTGGCCGAACCTCTGCATCGAATTGGCTTGGTGATAGATCGCCACAAATTTGGCGAAGATGATTCCCATCACCAGCAAAAAGATGCCGATGATGACGTACGCTACGGGCGAGTAGAAATACGCCCGAAGCTCCTTTTTCGCGATTGCGATAGCTCCGTTCACGCTTCACCCCTTCGGCCACCTATGAGGCCCAAATAGTATTCTTCTAACGCCAGCTGAACCGGCGACATCCGAATGAGACCAGCACCCTGGTCGACCACCGTCTTAGACAGCGTGGCCATAAGTTCGTCACGGGCTTCGGATTCGACGATCAGCCGATTGCTGCCGTTACTGAACTCTTTCACGTTGAGAACTCCGGGAATCCCTTTGATCGCCGCGGTCAGCTTTTCGTTATGCCGCTGAATCACCAGCTCGGTCTTCGTGGAGTTACCGGTCGCACCGAGCGATCCAATCGCTTCCTGCGCCACGATATTTCCCTTGTCGATGATGATGATGCGGTCGCAAGTAGCGGCCACTTCGGAAAGGATGTGGGTCGAGTATATGACCGTGCGCTCGGAGCTGAAGCTCTTAATGAGGCTGCGGGCCTCGCTGACTTGCTTAGGATCTAAGCCAACGGTTGGTTCATCCAGAATCAAAACTTCCGGATCATGAATGAGAGCCTGCGCGATACCGACACGCTGGCGATAACCTTTGGAGAGGTTACCGATCAAACGGTTGCGAACATCGCCCAGATAGCAACGCTCGACGGCGGCGTCGATCTTCTTCGCTCGGTCGGCCGAGGGAATGCCCCGCAGCTCCGCTACGAAACTCAGATATTCCGAAACCAGCAATTCCGGATAAATCGGCGGCGTTTCCGGCAAAAAGCCGATCCGCTTTTTTACCTCGATCGGATTCTCGAAAACATCGAACCCCGCTATGGATGCCGCGCCGGACGTAGCCGACATGAACCCGGTTAGGATCTTCATCGTCGTGGTTTTACCCGCGCCGTTTTGACCTAAAAACCCGAGAACCTCTCCGCGCTTAACGCTGAAAGAGATGCCGTTCACGGCGACTCGGTCGCCGTACTTCTTTGTGAGCTCACGAACCTCGATCATGTTTTGTAGTTCCTCTGTGTCGAATAACAAATTGGATGCGTTGAACTTACACGCTATTCGCTAGGAATTCTAGAAATCTGGCTTTCTCATTGTCAAGCTGACGTGAGCCTCACTAAAGTGTGACACCTTATGAAGTTCTTTATCGACACAGCGAATCTAGATGAAATCAGAGAAGCCCAGAAGCTAGGCCTGCTCGACGGTGTCACGACGAATCCGACGCTCATCGCCAAAGCCGGTCAGGCGTTCGACACGGTTGCCAGCGAGATTTGTAAGCTGGTAGACGGGCCGGTCAGCCTCGAAGTGGTCGGAACGACCGCCGAGGAAATGATCCGCGAAGGCAAAGCGCTCACCAAGTACGGCAAAAACGTGGTGGTGAAGATTCCAATGACCTCCGAAGGCTTGAAAGCCGTGAAGGCGCTGTCCTCCGAGGGGATCAAGATCAACGTCACCCTGATTTTCCAGCCTATCCAGGCTTTGCTCGCGGCAAAGGCCGGGGCGACCTACGTCAGTCCGTTCGTCGGCCGTTTGGATGACATCGGCCAGGACGGCATGGGCATGGTGGGCGATATCGTCACCATCTTCAAGAATTACGGCTTCAAGACGGAAGTGCTGGTGGCCAGCGTGCGGCACCCGGTGCACGTGCTACAGGCGGCCAAGATGGGCGCGCACGTCTGCACGATCCCCTTGAAGGTGATCCAGCAACTAGTCAAACATCCGCTGACCGATAGCGGCTTGAAGACGTTCTTGGACGATTGGAAAAAATTCACCCAAAAATAGCCATTGCGGTCTTTCTTAAGCTTCCCGTGCCCGGGAAGGTGAAGACGCGTATTGCCGCCGAAACGGGCGACGACGCGGCTGCGGAGATCTATTCGGAGCTCGTCCGCCACTTTTGGGAAAAGGCCATCGCTCCGCTCGACCTCGAGCGCTTCGAAATCGTGGCCTGCTGCGATCCGATGGGAACCCGAGAGCAGTACCTCGCCGCCTTTCCGTTTCTACCAAAGGCGATGCTGCGGCAGCAGGGGCGCGACCTAGGTGAAAGAATGGCGAATGTCTTCCGCACGCTGTGCCCGGCGCCCGGCGCAACCATTCCGGGTTACCGCGCTACGATGATCGTCGGAACTGACTGCGTGGCAATGGAAACGCATCACTTCGACGAAGCCGAGTGCGCGCTATCCGATCACTCGCTCGTGCTCGGGCCCGCAACCGATGGCGGTTACTACCTCATCGGGGCCCGCGAGTGCTTCGGTGAACTGTTCCGCGGAATCGCCTGGAGTACCGATCGCGTGCTCGCCCAGACAAAAGAGATCGCCGATTCACTTGGACTACGCACAAAAGAGCTCGGGCCGCTAAGCGATGTCGACACGCTCAAAGACTGGAAAGCGAGCGGAGTGAAGATAGGGAAGAGCACCCCCCCCCGCTAGAAGCGGGCGCGAGAGAAGAACGTAACCGGATTGACGGGCACGCCGTTCTTACGAATTTCGTAATGCAGATGGGGGCCGGTAGAATGACCGGTCGAGCCGACCTCGGCGATAATCTCACCGCGCCGCACGCGGGCCGCGGTATGCACGAATAGCTTCGAGTTGTGGGCAAACAAGGTGCGGATGCCGTAACCGTGGTCGATGACCACGGCTTTTCCGTAACCTTCGCGAAAGCCGGAGTAGATGACGGTACCGACGGCCGGGGCGCGAATCGGGGTGCCGGGCTCGGCCGCAATGTCGACGCCGGCGTGCAACCTAAGTACACCATCGTATGGATGGCGGCGATAACCAAA
>JAYUBV010000541.1:0-3959 GCA_043740655.1 Pseudomonadota bacterium
GGCCCAAGAAAGTTCCGGGGCGTGCATTCGCGCCAAGGCCCGTTTGTCGCCATTGGCCACGAACGTGGCAAGGTTGGTCCACAGGCCGGACAACTTCGCCAGCTCCGGCGGGTCGGTGACCTGCGTCTGGGACATAAATCCGGCCGTGACCGAATCCCCATAGGTTTCAACTATTTGTGGTTCAATTGTTTGAGCGAGCGCAAGCTGACTGAATGCCAGCGAAGCCAAAATAAGCAGTTTCATGGTTACCCCTTTACTCGAATCACTATTGCCACTTCGCATAATAATGGGACGCCGTATCATGGCAATAGAGAATCAAAATGGGTCTAGTTTGAATTCAGCTCGGTACGGGTGGTATTATTTGGTGGCATTTTCACCTCCATCCTCGCTTTGGGAGAAATGATGAAAACGAATTCGACTTTAGGTACGGGCTCCAAAAAGAAAAAGGGCTCGTCGGGCCGGGTTTCCAAAGGCAAACGTGCCGCTGCGCCGTCGAATGATTCCGTAGCCGATGCTTCGTTCGATGCCAGTTTGATGCAGAAGGCGGGCGAACACATGAAGACGATTCCGGATGTTCGCGAGAACAAAGTTCAGGACCTCAAAAAGAAAATCAAGGATGGGACTTACAAAGTCGACGGCAAGAAAGTTGCGGATCGGTTAGTCGACGAACATCTCAAAGTTAATTTCGAGAAGAAGTAGTTCACGCTGTTTTTCGGGGAAAGGACTTAAAGACTATGATCGTGCACACGAGTCGTTTCGGAAACCTTGAAGTGAGTGAAACTGATTTGATTGATTTCCCAGAGGGAATCTTGGGGTTCTCGAAGATACGTCAGTATTTTTTAGTGGAGCGGCCGGGAGACTCCCTTTTTTATTGGCTGCAAGCGGTGAAGAAGCCGACGATAGCGTTTCCGCTCCTGAATCCGTTTCTTATCGAACCGGAATATCAGATCGAGCTCTCGGAAAATGATGTCGCTACATTGGACGCGGAGTCCGTGGATGAGCTGAAGTTGTACAGCATCGTCACCATCCCGAGCGATCCGACTAAGATGACCGGAAATCTGAAAGCTCCGATCGCGCTCAATCCGGTGAAACGCAAAGCGAAGCAGCTTATCCTTCACACGTTGGATTATCCTATCCGCCGTGCGATCTACGATCTGCTGGAAAAGGTAGCGACCGACAATGGACGTCCGCTGTTCCAGGATTCGGGGGCGATTAGCTTTAAGGCGTCGTCGTTGAAAGCGTTGCCCGCACAGTCCTCGGCCGCCGTCTAAGTTACGGATGTCTACGGAGCCGGTGGTAGGTGCCCAGCACCTTCTTTACGTACAGCTGGGTCTCCGGGTAGGGCGGAATGCCGTTGTATTTTACGACGGCCCCGGTCCCGGCATTGTAGGCGGCCAGGGCGAGTTTCAAATTTCCGCGAAAGCGGTTGATAAGTTTGCGAAGGCACTCGGTCGCCCCCATGAGGTGGTTGACCGTGTGATACGGCTCGGCAATTCCGCACTCCGCCTGGGTGGTAGGAATCACCTGCATGAGCCCCTGGGCCCCCTTAGGGGACAAGGCCTTGCGGGAATAATTAGACTCGACCGCTATCACGGCTTCAACAAGCTTAGGGTCGAGCGAGGCCCTTCGGGCCGCTTCGCCGATCTCCTGGCGGTACAAGCTACCGCGCGTGGCAATCCGCTCGGTTCCGGCAAAGGCGGAGAGCGAGGCCAGGGAAAGTAAGATGTAGGGAGCCAGGCTCATGTACGTCCGACGGTTTTAGCACGTCCGCCGAGTCTCCGCCGGTAGCGCGCCTTTTTAGGCCGCCATTTGATTCGGCGGCGGCCGCTTCTTAGTGAAGTAGTAATTAGACAGCCTTCGGTCAATCAGGCGAACGGGGATGCAGTTTAGGGCGATGCCGACCGGGGCACGGGAGAATATTTTGGCCGTCTGGATCGATTCTACCACGTCCTTGGGGCGGGTCGCGAACAGGCGCGCCACGACCACGATGAGGTCGGCGGCGCTGAGCCATTGGTGGGCTAGCGTCGAGGCGAACAGGGGGGGGGTGTCGATTAGGATGAGATCAAACTGCTTGCGCAGTTTGGCCAGAGCCGGCTCCAGGCTCTTCACCAGGTTGGGCGAGACCACTGAATCCATGCGCTGACCCCGCGGCATGAAGTGTACTCCGTCGATCTGCGTGGAAGCTATTAGGTCTGCAAAATTATCGGTGTTCGGGTTTTTAACGAGGTGGCACAGGCCGCTCGTTTGATCTTCGTAGATGCCGAAGAACTTGTTTGGATGGTGGGTTAAAAGATCGGCGTCGATGAGCAGTGTACGACGAAGGTTGTCGCGGTTTGCAATGGTAAGCAGACGGCTGACCGTGCTCTTGCCTTCGCGGGCGTGGGCGGAGGTGATGACCACGACGGGACATTTGTGATCCTTCGTCTCGCGCAGAATGCGGTAGTTCATGATCTTCAGATACTCGACGCCGAAAGCGGGAATGTCCTCTTCGCTGTTTATCTGACCCGCGAACGCGGGAATCTTGCCGAGCACCGGAAGATTTAGGCGGTTAACCTCGGCCTCGCTGTCCAAGCGCGGGAAAATAGCCATCAGTGAGATCACCGTTACGGCCATCACGAAAAGGGTAAGCGAGAGCGATCCGTAGATAACGCGCTGGATTTGCGGCGAAACCTTTACCGGATTGCGCGACGGCTCGCGGAGGCGAAAGACCTCCGCATTGCCGGCCGAAAGTTCGAGCTCCGCCTGCTGTTCCTTACCGTAGAGATTCTTTAAAAGGTTGCGTTTGTGGGAGAGGTCGGCGCGCAACCGCTCATGCTCAAGCCGCTGGGCCTGGAACTTGCGATCGAGTCTGTTTAGGTTCTCCAGGCTCATTTCCATGCGCTGCATTTTGATAATCGATGTGCGGTAGTCGAGCTCGAGCCCGGCTACCTTTTCGCGGGCCGCGCCGGGGGAAATCGGGGTTTTGGAGAAGGCCGCCACGTCCTGATCGTTCAGCTTTGCCAACTGATTTTCGGCGTCACTCAGGAGCCCCTGCAGTTCTTCGACCCGCTGCTCGCGATCGGGGTTTTGCGAGTCTTCCGTCAGCTTCAGCTGGTACTTCAACTCCGACACCCGCTGAGTCAAAGAGCCGATGGCCGGCGTCAGGGCCGAGTGCTCCCCGCGTTTGGCGGCGGAGGTGCCCTTTACAATCATTGATCGCATCGCACGGTTGGTTTCCATCGAGTCGCGCAGGGTATTCAGCTCCGTGCGCAGGCGCATGCGGCCGCGCTCTTCGGTGTCCTGAATCAAGAAAGTCATAAACTCGGAGTTTTTTTTCTGAAAGTCGGCGAAGGCGTTTTCCTTTTCCGCGACCTGACGGCCCAGCGAACTAATCTGGCGGGCCAGGAATTCGCGTTTCATCATCGACTCGCGCTGCCCGATTTCGGGGTAGTAGCTTTGAATCGTGTTCATGAATACGAGGCACAAATCACGGGCCGCGTCGGGATGATTGGCGGTGCAGTTTAGCGAAAAGATGTCGCTGGTCTTATCCCAACCGACGTTGATGCTATTGCGGAAGGTGTCCACGCCGACGGGTTCACCGCGCTGGAAGTACGGGCCTAGGTGGGTGGGGCGGCCTTCGATGTTGTAGAAGTCCACGAACT
Organism: Pseudomonadota bacterium; assembly: GCA_043740655.1. GTDB lineage: Bacteria > Bdellovibrionota > FAC87 > UBA2466 > UBA2466 > JBGSST01. Next base: position 3,642 of record JAYUBV010000541.1, read on the forward strand.
GGTTGCGGAACCGCTCCATGATTTCTTGGCCGGTAAGCAAATTGCCCAGGTTCTGTCGTCGGGCGGCGGAGTTAGTCGGCGCCATCACGAAGACGGATTGGTAGAGCTGGCGGCGAGAGTTATCGATGAGAATAGACGCTCCCGACTCATAAACCGGAGGGGTTTTGCGGTAGTCGTTCAGACCGATGCCGTAGATAACCAGCACTTCGATTACAAGAAGCCACCAATGCGTGCGGACATACCCCAACGCTTTGATGACTAACTGAAATTCATTGGCCGGCTGTTGAATCATCCAGAACTCTTTTCGGTAAAAAACGA
>JAYUBV010000542.1:0-12524 GCA_043740655.1 Pseudomonadota bacterium
CCGGTGTCGGCCTTTGGATCGACCCCTCCTTGTTCTTGTTGAGCCCGCAGCTCGAGTACAAGTACCGCCACAACCTTTACTTCGGCCCTTTAGTGCAGCTCGGACTAGGTAGCGGCACACTGTTCACCGCGACGGCCACCGGCCGTTTCATCATCGGCCACTCGCGCGTCAAGCCTTCGATCGAAGCCGGCTTGGGCATGGCGTTCGCGTCGGGCGGCGCGGTTGGTTTACACATTCCGTTCGGCGTCGGAGTAGACTACCAGCTGGATTCCGGCGTCGCGCTCGGCACTTTGATTCGCGCCAATATTTTTATCGGCTCGAAGTTCGGGCAAACCGTCTCGGTTAGCTGGCCACTGCTTATCGGCCGCTTCGCCATCTGATGAACAAAGAACTACTCGCGGAAAGTATTGTACGCCGGCTTCAGGAGCACCGTTACGAGGCGTTTTTTGCCGGGGGGTGCGTCCGCGATCGGTTGCGGGGAGAAGAGCCGCGTGATTTCGACATCGCGACCTCTGCCTCTCCCGAACAGGTTCAGGCGATCTTCAAGAAGACCGTTCCCGTCGGCGTTCAGTTCGGCGTGATCCTCGTTGTGGAAGAAAAAACTCCATTCGAGGTAGCCACCTTCCGGAGCGAGGGGAACTACCAGGATGGACGGCGTCCCTCTGAAGTTAGCTTTTCCACCGTGGAAGAGGATGCCAAACGTCGCGACTTCACCGTAAACGGTCTTTACTACGACACGAAGAAAAAGCAGGTAATCGACCTCGTGGGCGGGCGTAAAGACATCGAGGCGCGAATCATCCGAACGATTGGTGATCCGCAAAAACGGTTTGAAGAGGATCACCTGCGGTTGATGCGCGCGGTTCGGTTCGCGGTGCAGCTCGGGTTTTCGATCGAGGAGGAGACCTGGCGGGCGGTGAAGCAGCTATCGTCCCTAATCGCCACCGTAAGCTCCGAGCGGATTCGCGACGAGTTCAGCAAAATCCTTTGCTCGCCCCAGCCCGAGCGCGGGTTGCGACTTCTTGACGAGGCCGGACTGCTGAAGGAGTTTCTCCCGGAAGTCGAAGTGCTGAAAGGGGTGGAGCAGCCGATAGAGTACCATCCCGAGGGGGACGTGTTCATCCACACGATGATGTTGCTCGAAGGGTTGAAAAATGCGCCGATCGAGCTGGCCATGGGCGCTTTGCTCCACGATATCGCCAAGCCCGCCACCTTCGTGCGCGCAACGGACCGTATCCGATTTCATGGCCACGACACGCTCGGTGCGGAGATGTCGGAAGTGATTTGCCGCCGCCTGACTTTTTCTAGAGAGCAGACCACATTGATTTGCGAGCTGGTGGTGCAGCACTTACGTTTTAAAGATGCCTTTCAGATGAGGCCGGCCACGCTGAAGCGGTTTCTCTCGCTGCCACGTTTCGATTTGCACCTTGAGCTGCACCGGCTGGATTGCATGGCTAGCCACAAGAAATTGGACGCCTACCATTTCGTGAAGGCGAAGTGGGAGCAGATGCTGAGCGAACCGCCGCCGCCGTTGAAGCTGGTGGGCGGCAAGGATTTGATCCGGCTTGGCCTGAAACCTAGTCCCGAATTCGCCAAGATTTTGCACGCGGTAGAAGACCAGATTTTGGAAGGCAACGTCAAAACGAAGGAGCAGGGGATTGCCTTCGTGAAGGCGAATTACCTAAAGGCGGCGCCGAAGAAGAAAAAGGCAGCGGGCAAGAAGAAATCGCCCGTCCGGTCGAAACCCGGTAAGAAAAAGGCGAAAGGTAAGCGTTAGTGCAGGACAGCACAAAAAAATGGATCGAAGCTTTCGGCAAGGGCGATGTGCGGGCGTTAAGCCGCTTGATATCATTAGCCGAGAATGCCGATCCGGATGCTTTACCGGCGCTTGAAGCGTTGAGCCACGGAAAGAAGCAGACCAATGTCATCGGCATCACCGGCCCCCCCGGCGCAGGTAAGAGCAGCCTAATCAACTCATTCCTCCAGACTTTACGTAAGGGAATGGATCGCGTCGCGGTGCTGGCGGTGGACCCCACGAGCCCCGTCTCGGGTGGAGCGGTCTTAGGCGATCGTATTCGCATGAGCGATCATTTTCAGGATCCCCACGTTTTCATTCGCAGTGTGAGCACGCGTGGGCGCCTGGGTGGAGTGTCATTGGCGACGCCGCAGTCGGTGGCGTTGTGCGAAAGCTTCGGATTCGACTGGCTGTTTCTCGAAAGCGTCGGCATCGGCCAAAACGAGATCGAAGTTAGTCGCTGGTCCGACGTAACCGTGCTGGTGCTCACTCCCGATTCGGGAGACGGCATTCAGGCGATCAAAGCGGGTGTCCTCGAAGTGGCCGACGTGATCCTCGTGAACAAGAACGAGGCCGGGCGGGGTGAAGCATTTTACCGCGAGCTCGAGGCGACCTTCCAGGAGTCGAAGAAGAAGGTGCCAGCGTTGTTTCTGACGTCGGAGAAAGATCCGGCGAGCCGCGAAGCCGCGGCCAAGGGAATTGCCGGCTGGTTCCAGGCGAACCAATCGTTGCTGAAGGAACGTCGGACGGGCATGGCCCAGCGCTTTGCTCGCGTGCTGATCGAGAACCAGGCCGAGCGGGGGCTAACCAAGTGGCTGGCGTCGCAGAAGGGAAGCGACCCGTACGCCCTTTTCCGCAGCTACCTGGCGCTAGGACATTGGAATAAGTAATGCGGATTTTGGCGATCAGACTGGATCGGTTGGGGGACGTATTGATGAGTCTGCCCGCGATCGATTTCTTGCGATCGTCGGTGCCCGAAGTTGAACTTTTCGTCGCCATTCGCCCCGAAGTCGCCAGCGCGATTCGCCCTTACTTGAAGAGTTGGAACATTAAGGAGTGGCCATTGCGTGACGGGAGACTCGACTGGACGTTAGAGCGTCCCGACGCGGCCCTGATTTTGAACGCCCCGGCACAGGTCTACCGCGATCTTTTCATAAAACGCGTGAACGTGCGGTACGGGATGTACTCCTCGCTGCCGAGCTTTGTGCTGCTCACTCACGGGCGGCGGCAACGCCGTTCGCGCGCCGACCGTTCGGAAGCCCTCTACAACGCCCAGCTGACGGAGAGTTTCTTGCGAACGCTGGGTCGGCGGGTGGACTTCGCGGGGGACTTCACTCCGCTGTCGATTCCCGTGGACGAATCCGAAGCGGAGGAAGCCGCTCACGTGGTGAGCGGCCTTGAGGTCGGGGAAAAGTATTTAGTGGCCCACCCCGGTATGGGCGGCAGTGCGCTCAACCTGTCGGTGGACGGTTACGTGCGGCTGCTCTCGGCATTGCAAAAACGGTACCCCCTGCCGGTGATCCTTTCGCGCGGTCCGGCCGTTGCGGATATCGAGTTGGTGGATCGCCTGAGCCGGGCGCTGCCCGACGCCCGTACGATTCCTTCCGTTTCGCTTGGCGTACTCCGCGAGATTTTTCGTAAGGCCACCGCGGTCGTTGCCCCGAGCACCGGCCCCCTCCACTTGGCGCACTACGTGGGGGCCACCACGGTCGGGGTTTACTCTCCGGTGCAGAGCCACCGGCCGTTACGCTGGCAACCGTGGGGCGGGGAAGGGCGCAGCCTCGTTTTGACGCCCGAGGTCGATTGCCCCGGGCTGCGGGAGTGCATTGGCCGGTCTTGTCCTCAGTACCTCTGTATGGAAAAGGCCCCTTGGGAATTGCTTTTGGATAAGGCCGGTGATTTCATCGGTTCGAATCGACAAAATCAAACCTGATTTCATCCAAAAATTTTCTGAATCGCGCATGCTGGTCGTCGGCGAGGTAGGCATCGACGAATACCTGTGGGGAGACGTTCGTCGCATCAGCCCCGAGGCTCCGGTGCCGGTGGTCGAGGTGGACTCCCGGACGTTTAAGCTGGGGCTTTCCGGGAACGTGGCTCAGAACATCGCCGCGCTGGGCGGAAAAATCAGTCTTTTATCGGTGTGCGGAGACGATGACGATGCCCAGCAGCTCGAAGAGATGCTGAAAGCTGCCGGCGTCGACGAGGTGGAGCTGTTACCCGACGAGTCGCGCCCCACTTTACGAAAAGTGCGCGTGATGGCTCAGAAGCAGCACGTGGTGCGCGTGGACTACGAAAAGTCGCACCAGCTTTCGCCCCTGCTGGCCGATCGGCTTAACAAAAAGATTTTGGAACGGCTCGATTCCGTCGACGGCATTGTCGTGCAGGACTACGGAAAAGGGATCTGGAACGCCGACACGATGAGTTTCGTGAAGCAAGCCCGTCTAAAAAATGTTCCGGTGTTCGTGGATCCTAATCGCCAGAGCCCGCTGTCGCTTTACCAAGGGGTCACGTTGCTGACGCCAAACTTGGCCGAAGCGGAAACGCTGTGCCGGTTTCCCAACGAGCCTACGCGAACGGCGGGGAAGAATACCGAACGGCTCACGGAGCTAGGGCGCGAGATTCTGTCGGTGACCCATTGCGAGCACGCCGTGATTACGTGCGGGGAGTTCGGCATGGTGAGTTTGTCCAAGGGAACGCACACGCTTTCGCGCATTCCGACCTTCGCCCGCGAAGTGTTCGACGTGACCGGCGCCGGTGACACCGTGATCGCGGTGGTCTCCATGATGTACGCGCTCGGCAATCCATTGCCGTTATGTCTGAAAGCCGCCAACGCCGCCGCGGGAATCGTGGTCGGCAAGATCGGCGCCTCGACCTGTAGCCCGCAGGAGTTCGTTGAGGAATGGCAGCGTCTGCAGGCCCTCGGGCTACTTAACTAACGCTTTTTCTTTTTCGTCGACCGCTTCGCCACTTTTTTGACCGGCGTTTTCTTTTTGGGCGCCGGCTTCGCTTTCGCCGCGGCCTTGGGTTTCGGAGTTTTCTTTTTCTTCGAATCGGGGATCTTGCCAATACGCGGATCGCGTTTCAGCGCTAACTCGCACATGGCTAGTACCGACTCTTCAAAATCGTCTGCTTCCGCCGGCATATTAAGCCAGGTGGTTTGTCCGCCGAACATTCGAATGGAGCGAAGCGACGGGAACTCCGCCTGGATGCTGGGGTGATGCTCGCGCTCGGTGGCGAGCCACACGCCATTGTCGTCCGTGTGGTTATCCTTCTCGCGGAGGATGAACATGATTTTTTGGCCCGAGTAAATCGCGTAGCTGCCGAACATTGGTTTGAGCTCGGTATCGAGGCCGTGAAGGTTATCGAGAACGAACGAAAAGGGTATTTTTTTCACGCGATGAAGATAGCCTACTTTTTCTTGAGATTGAAGAAGTCGATCGTTCTACATTGGGGGCGGTTTCGGCGGGGTGGGTCTTGCTGCGAAAATCGATGGTGCGATAACTTCGGGATTTCGGTTCTGACTCCATAAATTTTCTTCGTTTTAGCTCGGATGCCGTAAGCTCGGCGAGCCTCTCAGACTTCTGTTTATCGGCGGCGGTAGGCGGTCGGGGAGGCCGGGGGGCAAGGAGGACGCCGAAAAAGCATCGCCAGCCCTGGGCCCGGCAGCTGCTGGAGATTAACAAGAGTAGAAGAAGGTAGCGTCGCATCAACGACAAGCCTCTCAAGAAAGAAAGCGTCGCTGGAATAATAAACTTAGAGAACGGCGGATGGTGCGGAAGATGCGCAATTTGCTCGCACCCTTTTTTTGGTCGTAGCGGAGGATGAGCGGGACTTCGCGGATGATGGCGTCCATCTTCCGGAGGTTCAAAAGGATATCGAGCATGGCTTCGAAGCCATCGCGTTTCACGAATTCGGTGCCAAACTTTTCGAACGCGGCTTTGAGGATTCCGCCGCGGTACGCGCGGAATCCGCAGGTGTAGTCGCGAACGCCGTGGATCGGAAATAAGATGGTGGCTACGAGCCGCGCGCATTGGCTGAGCAGTAAACGGTGAAACGGAACTCCGCGGATGTAAGCGCCGTACTGGTAGCGGGACGCAATGACCACGTCGTTGCCTTCGCGGATTCCGCGGACCATGGACCGAATCAGGTGCGGCGTATGGCTGTTGTCGGCATCCATGGCCACGATGACGTCTTGCTCGGTACAAATCTCGGCCGCGTACTTCAAACCGTCGCGGATGGTGGCGCCCAATCCCAAATTGACCGGGTGGAGGAGGGAATGGATGGGAAGGAACTCGGCGTAGCGCCGGATCACTTCCTGCGTTTCATCTTTGCTACCGTCGTCGACCACAATCGTGATGTACTCGCTCTGGTCTTCCCACATCGCCTCGTCGATTTTCTGCAGAAGATCGCCCAAGTTTTTCGCTTCATTGTACGCGGGAAGGACGACGAGGATGCGTCGTTTGGCTTCCCGCCACGGGTAAGGCGAGGCCTTCACCGTGCGCAGGGCGGTTTTCTGCTTGGGCATAATGACTTATCGGAAAAAGGGGAGTTAGGCGTTAGGGTGGGGGATGGAGCGATGCGTTACCTGGCGAAGGCGTGCCGCTAGGCTATAATTAACTATACCCCTTCATGCCTGGCCCAATCGACATATTCGCTCCGCAGTGGTCTGCCTTCGTCCGTGGCGACGGTGGTTCGCTAGACTCCATCTTTGCCTATTCGGGCTTGCTGCGCGTGCTCGGCAAGACTTTGGGCGCAACCGTTTCGGAACGGCCCGTCGGACGGCACGTGGTCATTCGATCCGTTACGGCGGAAGCCGCCACCAGCGAAAATTCGTTTGCCGAGGATCTGTTGGCGTTTGGGTGCCGGCCCGAGCCGCTGCGCGGAAGTCAGGCGCGCGGCGTTTTTTGTCCTTCCCGTTTGCAGGGGGAGGTGGCGCGCGAAACGATCGGCGACCTCTATCGAGTCCTGACGGGCGCGGGCGAAGTTCTTTACCTGCCCGAGCATCCGCGCGATCTCGATTCGGTGGCCGTAGCCGGGCCCGCCACTCTTTTCAGTCCGCGCTCGCCCGACCTGCACGTACGGGCGGTGGGATCGGCCGCGTGGCTAGTGAGTTATCGTCCCCTGCCAGCTTTGGCGGCACTCGGGGCGGGAATTCCTACGCTGTGGATTGCCGAAACAGAAGCCGATCGTCGTCTCGCCGCACACTGGGGGGTGAAGGCCTGGACTCCAGAAGAAACAACCGCGCCGCGGATTTTGGATTGGGTTAAGACGGCGGCCCGCACATCGGTGCAAATTCCGGCGAGTCGCCTCGGGGAGTGGAAAAATTTAGAAGCTCTGACCGAGCCGTCTACGATCGTCATCGGCGAGCCGCCGTGCTTTGCCTCAATCTCTAGCGCTGACTACGTACCATTTTTGGAAGGTTACGTGGCCAACGTCCTCGATCATCATCCGGGCGCCCGGCTTTGTTTTTACATTCTTGCCCTGGACGGCGGCGTGGAAGCGCCGATGCGGAAACGATTCGGCGACCTATGCGACCTTAGAATCTTTCGGCTGACGGATTTTTGGACCGAGGCCCAGATGCCGGAGATCCGCAATCGTAGCGTGGGCGTGCGCGCCTTCTCGACGAAGCCACGGCTGATTCACCGGGCGTTATTGGAAACGAGCCGTCCCGTTTTTTACACCGACTCGGACGTCCATTTTTTTGAGACGAGTACAGCATTCATCGAAGAGTTTTCGGCGTCCGGCGCGCTCTTATTTCCCCACTGGAATGACGACTTTCTCTGCTCGCGCAAAGACGGGATTTTTAACGCGGGCATGGTGGTGGGTTACCCTCGCGCCGTTTCGTTCTTTGACTGGTGGGCGAAACGTTGCTGGGAAAATGCGAACTTCAATCGCGGTGACGGGGTCGTCGCGGACCAAGGGTACCTCGACTTTGGGCCCGCGCTTTTCGAGTCGGTGCATCCGTACCGGCGTGGCGATCACGACGTGGCCCGTTGGAATCTCCATTCGCTCGGCGTGCATTGGGACCAATCGTTCCCACCCCAAGCGAGGGTGGCGGGCGGCCCTAAGATAAAGACGTTTCACGCGGCCTTCGTGGACTCGGCGGGGCTCGGTGAGGTGAAGTTTGCGTGGGACACCGCCAATTACTTCTTCTCGCCCAGCTACGTTGCCGCGCAAACGCCGGCCCCGTTAATGGAGCTGACGCTGCAGCAGCAGGCGAACCACTGGCTTACCTTATCGCGCTGGCTGAAGTTGGTGGAGAAGCTGAGCTTTGCGGGCGGGCGGCGTGCCGAGTGGCTAGGTCGGGCCACGGGACCGTGGGGCAGAAAGATTTTGGGATGGTTATCGCGTTCGCGCGAAGTGGCGTGGAGTTCGGCGGCTCCGACCTTGCCGCTTTCTACGGACCCTTGGATTCTCGCGCACAAGGAGTATTTCAAATCCGAATGTGCTCCGCCGGAACTACACGCCATTAAGCGGCGCGCTTGATCGGTTTGGCTTTGCCGCCGATGCGGTGGCGCCAAAGCGTTTCAATTCCTTCTTCGAGGCGGATAGTCATCGACCAACCCAGCGTTTGCTTGGCCTTAGTGCAATTCAGCGCTACGCGTTCCGCCTCCGTTAAGGGCAGCGGAACATTTTTTACCAGCAACTTACGTGCAGAAACTTTTTCCAAGGTCGTGAACAACTCTTGGAGAGTCGTGCCGTGACCCGACCCAATATTGAAGATGCCAGAGGTTGTACTGCGCAGGGCGAGCTGAAAGGCGCGACAGACGTCGTGTGCGGACAGGAAATCTTTAGCGGTCGTCAACGGCACCCACAACGGTAGCTCTTCATTCTGAAAAAGCTTTTCGATCGCGGCGCCGATGATGCCCTGGTTCGTGCGGCCGATCTGGTGAATCCCGTATGGGTTTGCCACGCGTAGAATCGTGACCTGCCAATTCTCGTCCGACGCCAAATCCATAAACCTTTTCTCAAGGAGAAACTTCGTCATGGCGTACGGGGTACGGATCGCAAGGGGGCTGCTTTCATCCAGCGTGCCGGCGGGAATTCCGCGGTAGAGGGCTCCGCCGCTCGACGCGTAAATTAGTTTCTTCACGCCTTCCGACTTCATCGAATCGATGAGGCGGGCGGCCGAGGTCAGGTTAGCGACTACGCGCCCTTCCGCTTCCGCGAGGGGTTCGGTGGGGCGGCCGCGTTCGGCTAGGTGCAACACGACATCGCAGCCCTTTAGCCACGCGCGGGTTTCCTTCGGCTCACGCAGATCGCCTTGAAAGGGAACGAAACGCGGGCCGGCGGGCGGCAACGTTTTGTGCGGACTAAAGAGCGCGTGGATGGTCAGCAATGGGTCCAAAGCCAGAAGATCAGTCGCTTCGCGACCAAGAAATCCCCCGGCTCCCGATACGGCAATTTTCATTTGTTTCTGCACGGTATCCATTCAGTTTAGACCACGGAGTAGCCTGTTACACCGCGTAAAGATCTCTCTCTAACCGTCGGTCGACTTCTTCCACGATACTTTCCCGTAATTCCGGATGCTTCACGCGTTGGTGGAACGCACGAAAAGTTTCGCACGGCCGGCGGTAAAACCCGAGCCTACCGAGGCGGCCTTGAAATTCAAGGTAGTAACGCGGTAATTGCGAACCACGCCGCTGCCACACGAAAAGTCCCTTCCGGCGTTGCAGCCACCAAATCGCCGAAGCGCCGAGAGCGATCGTGAGGAATACCCAAGTCCAATTGATATCGAAATGCAGTTTTTTATTCCCGACCAAGTTGGACTTGGCGAGGCTCAAGATCAGTTCGGTTTGCGTGCGCGTGTTGTAGTCGACAACGTAACGGGAAAACCAGTATTTGGCTGCACCCGTCCATAACTCGAACTCTTCTATCCATGCAAAACTTGGAATGCGGCGGACCAGCGGGGTCGGGTCGAAGCGCAGCCAACCTTGGTGAGTAAAAACTTCTACCCATGCGTGGGCATTTTGGTCTCGCACTTCCAGCACCTGGGAAAACCGGTTGAATTGTCCGCCACGGAAACCGAGTACGACTCGGGAGGGAATTCCCCAGCTGCGTAAAGCCATGGTGGCGGCAGTGGCGAAGTATTCACAATGCCCCTCGCGACGGTTCGTTAGAAACTCTTCCAGAGACTTGGCTTCGCTGGCCAGCACGGCTTTGAAATTTTTTTGAAAGTGCTTCGCCAAGATTTGCAAACTTTCGAGCAGGGCGGCGTTTGCCTTCGGACGTTCCAAACTGGCGAGCCACTTAGCAAAGTATGGTTTTTCCGCAAACTCTGTCGGCACCTCGGTGTAGGAGCTTTCCTCTTCTTCGCTCAACTCTCCGGCGCGCCCAAAATAGAATAGGGGCGTTTCCTCGAAGTCGATTTGGTACGAATATCGGAAGTAGCCCGGGATGGCGCGCAGGACGTTGCCCGATTCGTCTAGGAGTGGACGTCCCGTCGTACGCTGCGGAAGGTCGATATTCCAAAGCTGTCCGGGATAAACAATCCACGGGTTGGAGTGTGGCTCGCGATAGATCTTCACGCCGTGTAGGCGGGTGTGCGGGCGGCCCCGACGGTGCAGTTCCAACGGCTCGGCGACGGTGAATGTTTGGTGCCATTTGAGTCCGTCGAATTGGTCGAGGACGTTGCCGCGGAAGTAGAGGTCCTGACCATTTACGGCGAGCCAGTTTTGATCCCCGGAGTCGAGCGGTTCCACCACTAAGGCTAAGGCCGACGACGGTGTTGGGCCGGATCCCGTCAGGGAAAGTGCCCCGGAGTAACCCGTCAAGGACTGGCGGTCGCGCAGTCCAAAAGGATTGCTCCACTGGATGGTGCGCGGGAAGAAAACGAAAATGAAAATGCCGAATGACCATCCGGCCGCGAGGCACAGCACGAACGGAAGAAAGTAGCCCTCGGGAATCCTTTCGTGGGGCTCGCGTTCCGCGAAATACGACGAGTTCAGATAAAACACGAAGGCCGCGCAGAACAGAATGAAGAGCACGTGGTCCACGACTTCGGCACCGCCTATGACCGCGGTTACTGACAGCATCAGCGTGCCTACGCAAAGTTTCCAGTCTAACTTCCGTTCCAATGGAAAGAGCAACGCTAGCGTGACGATGGCGCTGAACAGCGGGCCGAAGAGGAAAACGATGTCCTGAGTCTCTCGGTACGCAAAGGCGCCGACTAGCCCGGCTAAACCCACATTGAGAACGGCGAGCACGATAGCAATCGGCCGGAACACCGCCGGCGAGATGACGGGGTTACGAATCAGCGGGGGCAGGACAAGGAACATTATTGCGAACCACATCGGGAGGATGCCGGACGTAATTCCCATCAGCGTGGACAGCGACGCGATCGTGATGATCGTAAAGCGATGGTAGTGGCGAATGGGGGGGCGAATCGTCATCGGTTGCCCCACCGGTAAGTACCGTTGCCAACGATGAGCCGGGTAGCGCCGGGCGAGACCACGCTGAACGACAGCTCCACCGGGGCATTGGGAAATGCGGCCAGAAATTCTCGCACCGCTTCGATTCCGCCCAAATGACCGTTATCAGCGGGCAGGGCGAGAAAGAATTCCATCGATTCCAAGTTCACGGCCTCGCATACGGTGAGTACCGTCGAGAGAAACTCTTCGCGAACCTTTAACGGGGCGGATTCCGAAATGCCGGCCCATTCCGGCTGGATGACAAACGAGGTGCCGCGGTGAGGCTCTACGTAAACCTTCACCGCCCACTCACCCTCGTGCTTTCCGGCACTCTTGCGCCAGTCGATACGGCGAACCGAATCGTGGTTCGTGTAACGGCGGTGACTGTGGAACTCCGGTTGCTGATTGCCCGAACGAAGCGCCGAGCGCATTTCGCGTTGCAAGTCGTTCTTAAGCCGTACATTGACCCGAGGGTAGACCACGATGGGGCGGGGCAGGGTCGCTACTTTGAATTTCGAAATGAGGCCAAAGGGGTAAAGCGTGCGCAGGATTAGCGGAAGCGCGGGATAGATGCCGCGGGCCAGTCCGGTGCACGCGATCGTGGCGGAGCGCTGCTCGCCGGCGAACAAACGAAGAAAGTGCGAAAGCCCCAGCGAGGGCAGCTCCGGGTGGAACAAACGAAAACGCGGAATTCGTTCGGTGACGACGATCTCACTGCCGAATAGCGCGGAAGTTTTGTTGGCGTTCTGAAGGGTGACCTGAAGACGGAATGAGGCGTCGGCCTCCGCAAACGTTTTGTTTCCGCCCACCACTTCGAATGGTTTGATTGATCGTTCGGAGAGCATGCCGGACGTGATGAGCAAGCCACTGCCAAAAGCGAGGGCGAGGAATAGGGCATTGTAACCGGAAGTCGCCGCGAGAATGCCGAGCAATACGACGAAGCAAAGGACGTACGTTCCGGATTTCGTAAATGAGATGCCGCGGTTTACGGACTTGAAGTACATCAGTCGACCGACGTCTTTTGAAGGAGCTCCTGAACCCTTTGGGCACCCTGGTTGTCCTGCGCAGGTATACGGTGCGAAAGGCTGGGGGCCGCCATCTCGATCAGGTCGTCGGGGAGTACGTAGTTGCGTCCGTGCAGAACGGCGCGGGCCTTGGCCATACGCATCCACAACACACCGGCCCGGGTCGAAAAGCCTGGCGGAAATTCTTTGCGGCTGCTGTCCAGCACGCGACGGGCATAACCCGAAACACGGCGGGTGCACGTCACCTCATTCACCTTACGCTGCCATTCGGACAAGGCTTCCGGCGTGGCCAATGCC
>JAYUBV010000543.1:0-3951 GCA_043740655.1 Pseudomonadota bacterium
CTTGTTGCACGCGTTCGCCCATGGTGCCGCGATTACCGTCCGCCCGGATCCAGTCCACCCAACGGTCGAGCTGGTGATTCGTTACGCCGGAGGTCGACGCGAATTCGGTGAACGCCCCGCGCCCCGGATCGCCCTCGGCGAACTTCATGCCGAGCGCCTGATTCATGCGCTCGACGAGCACGCCGAGCACCGTATCCACGTTTTTTAGGTGCTGCAAGTCCTCGGGCTTTAACTTGTTACGGAAAAGGCCGACGCCGTTGCGTTTTTCGTAATCGCTGCCGTCGACGTCGTTAAGGGACTGGCCGAAAGCGCCCAGCCAAATGACCGGCGCATTGCCTTCGAGCGTGGCCTTTAGCATTGCGCGTTCGCCCATCAGTACGTTGCGTACTTGATTCAAGGTTAGGGCCTCTCCACCTAGAACCTCCCCTTTTTCGAATAGTTTGTGCAGCGAATCGAGCGGGAGCTCCATGGCGTTCAGGGCGCCCATGTCGAATTTGCGGTTCTTGATATTGGGAAGAATCTTTGCGAGGAGACCCTTAAGGAAGGTCACGTGCGCCACCGACAACGCTTCGGGGGTGGCGGTAACCACCTTGTCCTGCGAAATTTCGGGAAGCAGATTGCGATCCGCTTCACGCCGCATTCCTTCCACCGCATCCTTCAGCGTTCGGTGCAAATCGACGAAGCGTGGCTGACGTTTCGGATCGACGATGTGGCGCGCCATTTCGTTGGAGAGCCAATGGGACGGGGCCTGGGCGAGCAGTTTTTCGAACTCTTTGGCCATCTCCGTGGTCACGTTCGAGCCGGGCTGCTTAGCCAGCGCGTAGCCCTCGTTGATCGAATGCTGGATGTAAGGAGGCAATAGCGCCTGCACGACGGCGCGCCGGCCGGCCATATGCTCGGGCAGTTGCAGGGCGAACGAAGCCACTTTACGGAACGTAGCCCGATCGCGCTCATTGCCGCTGTCCTTCAGTTCGCGCAGCTCACGTTCTAGGGCGTTATCGAATCCGTAGGCGGTAGTTACCCGCCGCAGCAACGGACTGACCCGCGCGGCGTCCGGATCGCCTTCGGCAGCCCAGGTGACATACCTTGGCCGATCAAGGTAAGCGCGGACCTTGTTCACCTGATCGGCGTACTTACGACACTCGTCCTGCTTATCAGCGATATTGTTACCGGTAAGCGGCGCGCAAACCTTGGCGGCCCAGCAAACCCACTGGCTAATGCGAGATTTATCGTCCTGATCGTCCATCTCGGATTTTTTGGCCAGCTTTTCGAAATCGTTCCACCACGAATCGCGGATGGTCTCGTAACCGGCACAATCGATGGCGCGCAGATGTTCGAATACCGCATCCGAGACCTTGCGGTGTTTGCTCAGCACGCTCAGGGGTACGTTGCCAATTTGCAACGGAATGTTGCTGTCCTTCGAATTGGCGGGGTACTGCAGCATAATCGTCGAGTACTCGGGGTGGCTGCGCGAGGTAGGGACCGGACGGTCCTTCATCACCACTTCGATAAGCGACTCTTCCATCTCCTGCATCGAAGTGCGGAACGGCGCCAATGCCTCGGTGATAAGCTCGTGCGAGATTTTGCCGGCCCGGGCCAGCGCGATGTAATCATCGAACCCCTTTTGCCAGTAATCACGTTCGCGAACCACGTCGCGCAACACCGCGTGCGGATTTACGCCCAGAGCTTTCCCCCCGTCCGCCCCGAGCTGACGGCGCAGCGCCGCGGCCGCCGCTTTATAGTCGGCGGCGCGGTTGTAGAAACGTAGCAGAGTGGGATCGGCCTTTAAGTTATCCGACGGCGGACGCGGCGGCGGCGAATGACCTTGGGCGATCTCTTCGATCGCTAGTTTGCGCGTTAGGATAAAGTGGCGCGCCATGGCCAGTTGATCGAGGCTAACGGGCGGAGTGCGGTATTCAATCGGAATGTTGTCCTGATCTCCCACGTAGCGCAGAAGCTTAGCGATGCTGGTCTGGCTGACGTCGTCCATGCTTTGTTTGATCTCGGCTACCTCTTTTGCCTCTAGCTTGCCCGCTTTAATCAGCGGCAAAAGCTTTTCGAGCGCCGCCTCCACGTCTTTTTTATGGGCGGTTACGCCGGCAATTAACGCCTTAGGATTGCCCGCCACCGGTGGGGGTCGCTTTACGTTTCGATCCCAATGAGGAACCGCGTTACCGATCGCGTAGCTCATCGTCCAGGTCTTACGGTAGATATCGAGGAAGGCCTTTACCGCGGGATCGTCTACCTTTCGCCCCTTGGGCATAAAACGATCGAGCATGAAGTTAGTCGAGCCCGCGCTATCGGTCTCCACGCCACCGGGTTTGCTCTGGGGGGGATTACGCAGCAATGCCTCCATTTCCTTACGACCGGCTTCGAGTGTAGCCGCGTCGGCCCGCTCGTAGGGAGGCGGCTCGATGAGGGTGCGTCCGTAAACGTGATTCCAAATGGGGTTGATCGATTTATTGGCGGACGCCACGCTAGTTCCGTCGGTGAAGCCGCGATTGGCGTAAGCGGACACGTCGCTCTCGAGCCCCGCGAGCACGCGGTTCGACGCCGCCACGAAGCTATCGTTTATCTTACCGCCGGGGAGGCCATTTTCGACAAGCGAGCGAGCGTCGCGCGGAGGTTCTACATCCAACGCCAGAATTTTAACCGGGGGTAAGCCGGGCATTACCTCAACCGGCTGTTCCTTGAGGGTAATGGGGCCAATTTTTTCTTTATGTTTCTTCACATAGTCGAGTTGCCGCTCGACCTCGTCCGGCTCGCTAGCGAGTAGATGTTCGACCAAGGGACCGTAATCTTTTTCTGACTTACTAACGGGTATACCAATTCGGCGTTCAATTTCCCGCAGCGGAGATTTGTCGGCGGTCGCACCCGCACGTTTCTGCAGCTCCTCCAGGATTTCGCAGATGTGAAAATGTTTTTTGATCTCAAGTTTCCAATCCGCCACCCGTTTGCCCTCGGGGGTGTCCGGAGTGAGGGCCGGCGGAGGCGCATTGATAATCGTTTCGTTTAGCAACGACTCGGCGAGCTTGGGATTGCCCTTCAGACAGGTCGAATCCTTCACGGCGGCGAGTAGCTGCGCGCGCGTCGGAGGTAGCAGCCCCATGAACATACGGGCGAAGCTTTGGCTAAACGCCAGCGGCAGTTTGCGGTCCTTATTCGGCGGCGCGATCGCAAAGAGTGCTTCGGCGAAGGTTCCCAAGTCGGCGGCCGCGGCGTAGCCCTGCTCTCCGCGATCGCGGAATGCTTTGCAGAGATCTCCGCGTAAACTAGTAAACGCGCGCCGTTCGGCGACAGCCAGCTGCCCGTTGCCGCCGGTGACCGCGGCGGACACTTCGATTTCGGCTTCGTTCAAAAGCGCTTCCCGCATGATCGCGGCGGCCAAAATCGGATACTCAGCCTTATTCAATCGCTCTAAACTTTTTGCGTTGTACTTACCGTCCTTCTCGGGTGGAAAGATCATTTCGCGCAGCTTCTGGAGGCTTGCCTGGTCCTGAAAGAGAACGTCCCAAGCAAAACCACTGCCCTGCAACAACGCCTTCAGCGGCGCCGCCAACGGGAGGGAGTGCAGATCTCCGTCGCTCTTGCCCTTGGCGTACCGTTTATTCGCGTGCCACAGAAAGGATTTTTCGAGCGCCTTGGCCCCCGGACGTTCTTTATCCGGCAGCAAAATCTTGTCCAGCTCCGCCAAGAGCGGTGCCCGCCCGGCGTTTCCAGGAAGCGCCGAGCCCATGAATTGCCGCGGCTCCTGCTTGGAGGGAATGAGGCAATAGGGCTCCATCACACGTACCGGGTCAAAGGAAGCGGTGCGGGGATTAAACGTTTTCGGCGTTTTCGTTTCATGATCCTTCGGCGGATTCAGAACGTCCAATATCGCCTGCACTTTTTTGGGAATGGCCGAGCCCACGGCCGGCGGGGGTTCTTCGAAAATGCGTTTCACGACGTCGT
>JAYUBV010000544.1:0-3951 GCA_043740655.1 Pseudomonadota bacterium
CGATCCTGCCACTGAATCATCGGGTCCTTCGACAGATCGTTGTAATAGCTGCCCTTGTACTTCGGATCTTCCTTCAGGAAGACCCAGCCCATGTGGGCGAAGAAGAAGCCCTTCTTGATGTTGTACGGATCGTCTTCCGTATCGACCGCTTTGTGGTGACGTCGGTGGTCCGAGCACCATTTCAGCGCTGAGCCCTGCACCGCGGCGGCGCCGAACAAAAGGTAGAAAAGTTTTACGAGCGGTTTCGAGTCGTAGCTCCGGTGCGCGAACAGGCGGTGGTAACCACCGGTGATGCTCAAAGACGACGCAAAGTAGAGGAAAACGCAGAACACGATGAGACGCCAGTCCCAGCCGTGGAGGTAAACGTCGAGCGGCAGCAGCACAAGTGCGGCAATCGGGCTGAGAATGAGAAAGAAAGTGTTCACCCATTTGATCCGCTTATAAAGCGGCAAGCTATTAAAACTATCTGGGAAGCTCGATGGGGTGTTCATGGATTGACCTACTCCTAAAAAGGGCATTTGACTCACCACGTCTCAAACGCGGCCGGCTTGGGCGCTGTCTATTTAATGTACCTGCCCCGGGCGTTGTTTCAACCCTGGTTTCTTGGGAGCAGCGAAAAGTTAAAACTTAAGGATAGGCGCGGCTCCCGCGACCGATTGGGGGGCACCTCGTGGCGTAGCCAGCTTTCGAACAGAACGAAGGTGCCTTCCTTGGCCTCTACCTCATAGTACAGCCCCGGCGCCTTTCCCGTACGCAGCGGTGCATTCATGTAGAGCCCCATCCGAGGATCCTCTAGCTTCAACGCCACGCTGCCGGGCGGACATTTCACGTAGTAAGCGCCGCTCAGCACCGAACGCGGATGCAGGTGCAAAGTGTGGTAGGTCCCCTTGGGCATCACATTCATCCAGAGCGAATCCAGCTCCAAGTCCATCCCCTTCATATTCCAACCTAGCGCCTTTGCGCAGGCCTCGGCCGGCCCCTGAATCTGGTCCGCAAACTCGGCGAAGTCGGGGGTCCGGTAGTGCAAATCGGTGAGCGTGGCGTAGGAGGTGTAGCCGCCGCGGTAGTTTTCCTTCGACCATTCTTTCCCGGCGCGATCCTGCTCGGCGAGCCCGTGGATCCCCGCTGCCAGCCGTTTATTAAGAGAGGCCGCCTTCGGTAAGGACCCCTGGGAGATGAGGGTGGGGAACAGCTTTTCGTATTTGGTTGCCATATGCGTCATACCTTACCAAAAAGTACGTATGAAAACAGACTGGCTAATTTACGGGGCAAATGGGTACACGGGACGGCTCATCGCGGAGCGGGCGAAGGAACTAGGGCTGAAACCCAACCTGGGGGGCCGCAACCGCGAGGCAGTCTCGCGGTTGGCCAACGAACTCGGGCTGCCCCACGACGTATTCGGCTTAACCACCCCAAACGAAGCCGCGGAACACCTTAAAAAATACGGCGCGGTCCTTCACTGCGCGGGCCCCTTCGAATTCACGAGTCCGACGATGGTCGAAGGCTGTCTCGTCGCCAAATGTAACTACCTGGACATTACCGGCGAAATTACCGTCCTGGACTCGCTACTAAAGCAAAGCGAACGTTTTGCGGCCGAAGGCATCTCCGTGATTCCCGGCGTGGGGTTCGACGTGGTCCCCACCGACTGCGCGGCGGCGAAATTGAAAGCGATGTTGCCCGACGCCACCAGGTTAACGCTGGCGTTTCAGGCGGGAGGCCGCCCGAGCCGCGGCACGATGGCCACCATGATCGAAAAGATGGGCCACGGCAGCGTGCAACGGACCAATGGAAAATTGGTGCGAGTGCCGATGGGCGCGCGCACCCGCCACGTGCGTTTCGCTACGACCGAAAAACTTTGCGTCCAGATTCCCTGGGGCGACGTCGCGTCGGCGTTTTACTCGACGGGAATTCCCAACGTGGAAGTGTTCACCGCCACCACCGCACCGATGGTGGCCGCGATGAAGGCGATGGGCTTTGCGAAGTCGATGCTCGATTTGCCGATCGCAAAGTACGCCATGCGCCGACTCGCCGGAAACTCTGGCGACGGACCGTCGGCGGAAGTGCGTGGCCAAACCTTTTCGCGCGTCTGGGGCGAAGTGGAGAACGAAAAGGGCGAGAGGCGGGAGATTCGGCTACAGACGCCGAACGGCTACTCTCTGACCGTAGAGTCGTCGCTAGCCGCGGTTCAACTGGTTATCGCTGGTAAAGTTCCGCCGGGCGCTTGGACGCCTTCGAAGGCTTTCGGGGCGGATTTCGTTTTCGGTCTTCCCGGGGTGAAAAGTTTGCCGAACTAACTTGTCCTAAAGCGCGCGCCACTAGTTCCCGCGGCACGGTCGCTTTGGGAACGTGCACGTCTTCGAACCAAACGCGCACGTCGTCCTCAAGCCCCATGCCGTACATGTAGTTGTAGAGCGCTTTGCGCAGGCCGGGCGTCAGCGCATCGTGATCGGTTCCCACGGAGTCTTCAAACTCGACGTCATTCTTCGCAAAAGTGGAGGGCACGGGCAATAGGGTGATGCCGTACTTCTCCGGATTTTTTCCGATGGGGCTGTGGACCGTGCAGGCGAAGCGATGCCAGTAAGCCGAGTGCAAACACCCCGCCAAAAACAGTTGTCGCACGCGTTCGAGCGAGTCGACCGTTTCTTGCAACGTTTCCGTGGGAAAGCCGTACATCAGGTACGCGTGCACCATGATGCCCTCCTGCGCGAAACTTTGCGTGACCCGCGCTACCTGCTCGACGGTCACTCCCTTTTCCATAAGGGCCAGCAAACGATCGGACGCCACTTCGAGGCCGCCGCTAATCGCCACGCAGCCCGACTGCGCAAGCAGCTGCGCTAGCTCCGGCGTGAAACTTTTCTCGAAACGGATATTTCCCCACCAGGTAATGGACAGCCCGCGCTCGATAATCTTACTTGCCATCGCGGCGAGCGTTTTTGGGGGTGCCGCTTCGTCGACGAAGTGAAAACCGGTTTGCCCCGTCTCCGCGATCAATTTCTCAATCCGATCGACGATAAGGTCAGCGCCCTGATCCTCGTAACGGCCGATGTAGTCGAGGGAAATATCGCAGAAGGTGCACTTCTTCCAGTAGCAGCCGTGCGCCAGCGTCAACTTGTTCCAGCGACCGTCCGACCACAGCCGGTGCATCGGGTTCAACAACTCGACCAACGAAAGGTATTTATCGAGCGGCAACCCTTCGTACGTCGGCGTGCCGCTGTCCTTCGTCGGGATGTCGTGGGCTCCGGGCGAGGTTTTCAAAACGACTTTGCCATTCTCGCGGCAGAGCGTCCGCAAAAACACTTTCTCGGCGTCCGGCTTTTCGAAACCGTCGAGCAGGTACGTAACCGGCGCTTCGCCGTCGTCTAGCGTCAGGTAGTCAAAGTAGTCGAACACGCGTGCATCGTTTAGCTCGCGCAGCTCGGTATTCACGTAGCCACCGCCTACGATGATCTTTGCATTCGGCGATAGACGGCGAATCGTCTTGGCCATCCGGAACGCGCCATACACGTTGCCCGGAAAAGGAATGGTGATGCCCACCGTCTGCGGCCGGTGTTTGGCGATGAGCGTCTCGGTAATTTGATCGAGGTAACCGTCCACCAACGTGGGCGTCGCATTCAGCGCGGCCAAGAGCGGATTGAAACTGGGGGCACTCGCGGCGAGCCGTTCTCCGTAGCGCGCGAGTTCGAAACGCGCATCGATCCCCTCGCGGATCATATCCGCGAGATCATCGACGTAGAGACTCGCCAAATGCTGCGCGCGATCCGTCAAGCCGAGCGAACCGAACGCTTGCCCTAATCCGTCGCCTCCGGAACTCTCGTCGAGCTGACGGATGGAATCGAAACGCGGGCCGCGCGGAAGAAAGTTGTCCGACCCAATCCGGTGGGCCAGCGTGCTGTCCTTACCCTGCAGAAAACGTATGACACCGTCGATGGTCTGAAAGTACCGGACCTTTTC
>JAYUBV010000545.1:0-3950 GCA_043740655.1 Pseudomonadota bacterium
CTCGCTACCACCTGCGCAAGCTCTGGGCAGCCATGGAGCAGCCAAACGGACGTCGCATGGTTTCGATGCTGCCTGACTGGATGCGCCGGTATCGGGCTCCGGGCTTCGGTCCTACTATCGAAACCGAGTTACGGCGAATGAGCCATGCTGCGATCGAACGATTTTTACGCCCGTACCGCGCGGCGATAGGACGACGGCTTCGAACGGGTACGAAAGCGGGTGAGCTTCACCACCGTATCCCGATAAAGGCCTTCCGTAGAGAGAGGTTCGCTGCTCTTACACTGCGTCAGATGGCGTCGTGGGGCTCTAATTGCTCGTAACTAAATTTATAGGGATTAGTACTACTTGGTCACTCTCTTGACGGTGGATCTGGAATTTGATCTATCTTTGGGATGAAGGCATCAGAGCTTCGCCGGCTAGACGGCGCATTAATGGAATTTACTGGATGGTTGGTCGATGGGCTGGGACCGGAGAGACGTCTTCGGTCGTTGCAATCCTACGTGATGGGGCTTTTGCTTGATGGTGAGCGAAAGAGCATCGATCCCATGGCGAGTCGATTGGTGTCGCAGCCGTTGGAGCGGGAGGCGATGCGACAGCGCTTGCAACAGGCAGTGAGTGTGGCCGAGTGGCCGCAGCAAACGCTTTACGAGCGGTTAGCTCGTCGTGTGGATGGAGAGCTGCCAGGAGTGGAAGCGTTAGTTATCGACGACACTGGTTTTCCCAAGAAGGGGCGGCATTCGGTTGGGGTTTCGCGGCAGTACTCGGGCACGCTCGGCCGGACGGATAACTGCCAGGTGGCCGTGAGTCTTCATCTGGCTTCAGAGCGAGGCAGTGCGTGTATAGGGATGCGTCTGTTTTTGCCGGAGAGTTGGAGCAGTGACCCTGGGCGCTGCGCGAAGGCCGGGATTGCTGATCCTGTGGTTCACAAAAAGAAGTGGGAAATCGCCTTGGAGCAGCTGGACGCGGCATTGTCCTGGGGTGTTCGCAAGCACGTGGTTCTTAGTGACAGCGGGTACGGTGATTGCGGTGAGTTTAGGCAGGGACTCACCAACCGTGGACTCGAATATCTGGTGGCTGTCCAGGGGGCATTGGGGGTCTGGCCTCCCGGGAGCGATCCTCAAATACCTAAAAGGCGTACCCTTGGCAGGCCCCCTACGATCTTAAAGGACAAGACACGTCCGCCGACTTCCATTGCCCAAGTTGCCTCCACGTTGAGCTATCGCACGGTGTGCTGGCGGATGGGCCGATTGGGTAAACAGCGGTCGCGATTTGCCAGGGTCCGCATTCGTATAGCCGCAGGCTGGGCCAAGGGGACACTTCCGGGCGAGTGGCAGTGGCTGCTGTGCGAATGGCCCGAAGAAGAAGAGGCTCCGACGAAGTTTTACCTATCAACTTCGTCCCGTGGCTATAGAAAGGCTAGCCATTTGGCGTGAATCGCTTCTCAAATCTCCGGCGTGAAACCGCTGCCGACAGCTCAAGGAGTCATTGACGGTGTCACCACCGGCGGCGTACTCGTCGGCGTGGGTGTCACGTCCACCGGCGTGGGCGTCACCGTCGTCGTGGCCGTCGGAACGATCGTCGGCTCCGGGGTCAATGCCGGCTTACAGCAGTAAGGAACGTCATAAGGTACCCCGGCGGGCAGGAGTCCTTGGCTTTCGCACGACGAGACGCTTGCCACAGTGCCGACGCCCAGGCCTCCGCAAGAAGGAACGCACACGTTATTCCGCATGCCCCAGTCCGGGTATTTTTTCAACGGGTCAGCACACCGGGGGACACCGGTTGCGGTGACCATGGGGGCGCCGCCTTTGGGCTTGGCGCTTATCGCTGGGCGTTTGCTCGCCTGAATGAAGTACATGATGTACGGATACCCGCTGGCGGTCGCCACGAACGGTTGGGCGAAGTCGGAAAAGTTACTGAGTTGGTCGGCAATCGTTTGCAGAAGATGCAAAGTTCCGCCCTGCTGCGGTGTCGGGAATCCAATGCCGACGCAACATGCCCACATGTAGAAGTTCGAGATTTTCCCTTTCAAACCAGCGAAAAACGTCCTCGCCGCCGCATTGTCGTCGGCAAAGTCGTAAGAGTAACTGGGGTAGCCGTGTCCAGCGAGTCGGAAGGTAATGGGAGTTTGCAGCTTCGGCGGCTTCACGTACATGAAATTGTCGATTCGTGATGCGATGTCGGCCATCGTCCCCGACTGGTTGAACGTGTCGACTTTCAAGGCCTGCCGCGAATCGGCGAGATCGGCGGTGATCATTTTCGCCAACCCGTCCCCGAGGTCGTTGTTGTGAAAGAAAAGGCCAAAGTCCGCGTCAGGTATCTCAACTTTGTCGAACTGGGTGGCCGCCGTCGCCATACATGCGGCCTTCGCTTCAGGCAAAGTCGGTGCACCACGGGCGGCATCCACCAACACGGTCACGACCGTGGGCGGAATGCCTGCTTGCTGGCTTTCCATTTTCACGACGTACACGCCCGGCGAATGAAAGGTCAGTACCACGCGTTGGTTCGAGCCTCCGTCACATTGCACCGTGCCCTCGTAGTCCGCCCCCAGCTCGAAGGGCATTTCCGGAAAGTCGAGCGGAGAGATTCGTACCGCCGCCAACGGAAAGCTGGTGTCGTGGATAAACACGCCGCTGCCGGACAGGACGGAAATCGAGCGCTCTCCAAGGTTGGTGTACGTGCTGTGCAAGAGTACGTTTTCCGAAGCGTCGTACGGCCAGTTCGTGACCGGGGCACAGGATGCACTATTTGTCTCACGGGGCCCGGGAAGCGCCGAACCATCGCCGGGATTTGGAGCAGCCGATTGGGGTAAGCAGCTGGAAAAACTCACCACAACGGTGAAGGCAAGCAGAGATCCGAGAACGTACCGCATACCAAAGTATCACTGGAAATTGTGTCTAAATGATGGGCACCACTCGCTGCCTCATAATGATGGTTACCCAACCTTCATTAACCCCATGAAATGAGGCCTTAAATGAGCAGCGATCTCAAACGAGAGTATATCCGTCTTTTGTGGCTGCGGTACCAAAACGCCAACCGTCGACAAAAGACGATTATTCTTAATGAATTTTGCCAGGTATCGGGACTGACACGTAAGTACGCGATTCGTCGAATGCGATTGGTTCCCACGGGTTTTAAAAGAAATCCCGGAAGGCGTCGCGTTTATTCAGAGCACGCGGTTTTCCATCTGCAGAAACTTTGGTTACTCGCTCGTAGCGTGAAGTCCGCGGCCGTCCCCGGCCAGGCCAGCCCGGTTTTGGGGTTGGTAGCGGAGGATCGCTCCGCGAAAGTCGCATAAAATTTTATGACACGTTAGTTGAGTCAACCAGGCCTTTATTCCGAAAACCTAACGGTGGTGGGTCTCAACGAGTTCTGCGGCCAATTATTGGTCAGTGACGTAATGAGACTACTTCCCGTTACAACGCTGTGATTGGAAGCGGTAGCGCCGTGCATGAAGTCGAACCCATCGTAATCGGTCGCATTCGATGCGGCCCAATTCACCGCAAGTAGAGAAGACGACCAAGCCCATGTCGCATGGCTCCAGCCCCGTTTTTCAAAAAGGGCCATGCTGTCTCGCACGTACTCGGCACCAGCGGGAACCCAACGCTGCACACCAAATTCGTTTACTACTATCGCGCTTCCGTCCGTAACGTAATTATCCACCGTCTTGAGGAGGTTATCGAGCCATTGTTTATTGAAATCGATCGTACTGCCGGTGCTTCATGTTTTTTTTCTGGACCCGCTTCCAAAAACCCAACCCTTTCCGGCTGAGTCGGGAACTTCGAATGAAGGCTCAATCAGATCTTCAAGAGTTCTAGAGTACCCACCGAGGAGAAACAGGAGGCGTCATTATTCCCACCTTATGCGCTCCGGCTCGGTGTCTACTTTCAACGAGCAAACGCGACCGAGCTAAATCGTAGGAATGTGTGTGATTCGGGTTCTACCAGATTAGT
>JAYUBV010000546.1:0-3948 GCA_043740655.1 Pseudomonadota bacterium
CTTTATCGCGTCGGCCAGGTCGGTGGCACGCGGAAACGGACGGAAGGCGTTCATGGCCCAGCCTGCCGGATATTTCGTGCGTGTCCGAATCTCGACCGGCAATAAACCGGTGCCGTCGGTAATGGAAATGAGTTCCCCGAAAATCGTGCCGACCGGATAGGTCCAGCGCCACTCGGGCCGCCGGTCGTTAAGAATTACCCTCGTGATCGGCATCGTCGGTACGACGCCGTTAGTCTGCGGAAGGAAAACGAAATTGGTAATGTGAACATTGCTCGAATCATCCGTGCCCGCCGTCACGGCAAAGGGAAATTGCCAGCGTTTGTGCGTGCGATCGTGCAAACCGCCAATGATGCTTTCCGGAGCGGCCACCAGATTCGGCCACTTGTCGTTCGAGCTGGCCCCTACGCTATCTTGGTAGGACGGCTTCATCGACGCGTCGTCGTACCACAGGGTTTCCGGGGCGTTCAGCACCTCGGCCAGCACGGGGTCCACGATCAGCGGCAGGGACGCCCGCACTTTGGCGAGCTGCGCGGCCGGCATGATCAGCGTGTTGAGATCCGTTCGCGCCTCCCCCATTCGAGGGATAAAAAGCCAAACCAACGCCAAAACCAAGCGTTCCTTCATTACTGACCTCGTTGAAATTTTTATTGGTGAGCTTTAAAGGTAGCACCCTGTCGCGCGGATCAAGGGGGGGGACGGTCTTCGTGTTTACACCAGTTAAGAATAAGGCGCTTCTGTTCGCCCCTCGAAAACACACTTTGAGAAACTATTCTTAACCGGAGGAAAAAATGGGACAGCGTACGGCGTTGCTTTTACTCGCCTTGATTACCTTTAGCCAAAATGTAGCGCCGCTACTGAACTTACGTTGCGTGGAGTGCCACGCCAGCGGAAGTAATTTAGATCTCTCACGATTTCCCTTTCCCTACGATTCTCATTACGACCAGACGGCCATCGTGCAAAAGATGCTCACCAAGACCGACGCGGCCAAGCCGCAGATGCCACCCGGCAACCGCCCCAAGCTAACGCAATCGCAGATCGGAATGCTTCAGCAGTGGCTCGCCGGCGGACTAGCGCCGTAAGACGTCACTTTTTAGTAGTGCATCTTGAATTGAATCTCTTCGCCGTATTTGGCTTTCCATTTTTCGGCGGCGTTGATGAAGGTGGCGGGTGGGCGCCCCTTGGAAGTGGCGACCGTGCTGAAGTAGCTCCACAGCTTCCCTTCGGAAATGATTACCCACATGTCGCCGTCCTCGTTAAGAATCATTTCAGCGCCGCGGCCAGCGTCCGCCTCTACCCAGCCCTTGAAGAAAAAACCTTCGAAGATGTCATCTAACTTCTCGTGCGGACTCATGCGCTCGTAATTGCTGATTAGGCGATCGAAATCTTTTCTCACGAGCAGCTTCAGCTCGGGCACTACGCGCGGGTCCTTCACGATCAGGTGCGGAGTGAAATCGTAGTAAAGGGAAAGGTAGGGAAACACGACCGGCTCGCGCAGCTGTTTGATGCGGGCCTGCACCGCACGATCCAGGCAGCGGACGCGATCGGCTTCCTCCTCTTGGGTACACCACGCATCCCGTAGGGTAATCCACTCGCGCTGCTCGCCCAGGCTCGACGACTTCTTGAGCTCCTTAATCGCCTTCCGCATCTTCACATCGAGCGGCGCCAACGCGGAGTGCACGCACATCAGCTTTTCATTGCGCGACTGCGCCAGTTTGCAGTCGGTGCCCAAAGCGGCGGCACAAAGCACCAGGCCCGAGATAATCAGACGCATTGTTTTCTCCTTAGCGCCCGTGGCGTTTCATTTCGGAAACGACGAGCCAAATGATTAGGATGATGATGAGCAGCAACACCAGCATTCGCAGTAGCCACCACCAGTTGAATTTCATTTTTCGCGCCGAGTCATCCGGATCCTTGGCCGACGCCTCCGCGCTGCGACGGCGTTGTTCCCGCTCTTTCTCCCGGGCCCGCGCGGTGGCTTCACCCGGCTTGCCCGCGCGTCCCCCCGTGCCGCCGCTGCCGTCCGCCGTGTCTTCTTCTCCACCGCTGCCGCCTTCGGCGAAGGGGTGGGTACGATCGCGTTCCGTTTTCGGCGGAGGCGGACTCGTAGAGGACGAGGTGGCGTTCGTCCCGAACGCGGCCGAGGGGCCGTCGCCATTGTTGGTCCCCGACGTGGCGGTACTCGGGGGAGGGTTGAAGTTGGAAGGGGGTTGTCCGGTGGAGTTCGTTCCCCCGTTATTTCCCGCGTTGGCGCTGGAAAGGCCGGGGCCGTTCGTCGTAGAGGGTCCCGAACTAGGGTCATTACTCGATCCATTATTTCCGGGACCCGGCCCGCCCGGGCCGGAGTTTCCGGAACTGGAATCGGAGGTCCCCGATGAGTTTGAGGACGAATTCGAGGCGTTCGACGAGTTACTACCGTTCGTGCCGGGTATCGGTTCGCGCGCGAACCACTCGTTGGGCACCTTCTTCTTCTTATTCTGGGCAACGAAGTCGACCATCTTCTGCCGTTCACCCTGCGCGGTCTGCAGGATCGGGCGGCCAAACTTAGACCAGACGATCGGGGCGATGAGTAGCCCCACCACCGCGGTAATCGTGAGGTAGTCCGTCATCGCGGTCCCGTGTTGGCGTCGTCGTTTCATCTCCCCAATTTTAACAGATGAAGGTGTGCCACGAGTCACGGCCGAGATCTTGGTGACGCACGCGGCAAAGGCTAACCCTTCGAATTTTCGTCCCCCCTCAAAAACCGCCTTAACTCGCTTTCGTACACCGCCTGTATTCACCGACTCTGATCCTGGAGGAAATGCTCATATTCACGTCGCCTAAATTCGGAATCCACCTTTTATTAGTCTTTGCCCTTCTCTTGCCGCGCACCGGCCAGGCCGGCTGCCGAGATTTTTTCAGCTCGCTCGCTGAGGGCACCGTCGAGATTGTGAAGACACTGTGGGGGAAGGATGACGTCCTTCCCATGAAGATATTGGGCCGCGGAATGCTGGCAGCCGTCGTTATTACGTACACGACGCCATGGATAACCCGGTACGATTCGAACCCGGCTTAAGGGACGTCGACTCACTCCGTTCCGATCACGGAAAGGTGATCGCGAAACTTAAAAACGGTCGGGAAGAGACGATCGGCTGGAATCGTTAACCCTTCACGAGCCAAACACTTATCGACTAACCGCCGGGGGCCTGGGAGAACGGAGCCCTATGAAAGTTTTGTTATTCGGCGCAACGGGAATGGTCGGTCAGGGCGTGCTGCGAGAGTGTCTGCTCGACCCCGACGTGACCGAGGTCACCACGATTGGACGCACCACCACCGGCAAGCCACACCCTAAGCTGACGGAAATCGTGCACCGCAACCTCTTTGACTACAAGGCGATCGAGGCTCAGCTGACGGGATTTAACGCCTGCTTCTTCTGCCTGGGCACACCGTCGTTCCGTAAAAGTGAGGCCGACTACAAAAAAATTACGCACGACCTCACGTTCGAAGTTGGACGCACATTGTCGAAGTTGAATCCGCGCATGACCTTCATCTACGTCTCGGGCGATGGCGCCGACAGCTCCGAAACCGGCCCCGTTATGTGGGCTCGCGTCCGCGGACGGATCGAAAATGCCCTGCAGGCCTTGCCCTTCAACGCGGTTTACATTTTCCGCCCGGGCGTAATTCAGCCCTTGCACGGAATTAAATCGAAGACCTTTCTTTACCAGGTGCTCTACAGCGCTATGAAACCGATCTTGCCGCTGCTGCGAAAAAAGTTTCCGGACAGGATCACCACCACCGAACAGATCGGCCGGGCCATGCTCCACGTCGCCAAGCGCGGCGCGGACCGCCCCATTCTTAAATCGCAGGATTTCGAACGGGTCCTTAGAAACTAACTATGCGTGAAGCGGCGGACCTCCGCCGCGTGGGCCGGAAACTGCTTACTGAAGCTAGCGTAGTTGCCGCCTTCGAAGT
>JAYUBV010000547.1:0-1097 GCA_043740655.1 Pseudomonadota bacterium
GAGTCGCCGTACCATCCTTTCTGCAGTAGAACCTCGGGGAGTAGTTTTCGTTCGGTCAGGTCGAAAACGTGGATGGCGGTAGCGGCGCCTACCGCCGCATGCGGTGGGGACGCGATCACGTACCGTCCGTCGGGACTCAAAATGTAATTGTCTCGGCCGCTGAAAAACGAGATACTCGGGTCGATGTCGACGTAGTAGTGGGACTCGGTCTTGGCGATGGTTACTTGCCGTAGCTCGTGCCCCATTTCGTTGGCGACTCCACGCTGGTGAATATCGGCGACGAGCGCCGCACGGACGTCGGGAGTGTCCCAGCCATTCTTCTTCAGTACCTTCTCAAAATCGGCAAGTCGCCGCTTGAGGGTGCCCAAATCTTCTGCGGCCTTTTCGTGCGGGTCGAAGGGGTTTCCGCTCTCCGCCCACGCCCGGAACTTGTCGGCGGTCATCCCCTTAGCCAACTGCTGGACTAGGTCGCGGTGCGTGGTGAGGATGAGTTCCTGGCGATTGGCTTCGCTTAAAGAGGAGAAAGCGACCGCGCAAAAAACCGCGGGATTGCGGTCCGTGGTCCACCCTACGGGCGGTATCCACAATATCCCACAAAGTAAAAAGGCGATTCTCACCTGACTCAGTTTATCACCGCGCGTATCCATCGAGTAGTTTACGTAGGGCCTCGGCCTGCTCGCGCGATAGCGGGGTGGCTCCAACGTGGCCGTTTAAGAAAATGCTAAGCTCGGTAAGCTGGCTGCGCAGATGCTCCACACCCTTCTCGGACTCGGTGGACCGTGCCACCGTGACATCAAAACCCAGTTTAATCTTTTCCAACGTTTGCAGACGCATCTCTTCACGCTCTAACTGACGCAGGACGGAGTCTTGCTGCCATTCCGGCAGCGATTCACTTTCGGCGAGGACCGAACGGCGCCGGTCCGCGATTAGGCCGCGCAGCGCCTTCACGTGTTCACCAATTCCGTGCTGAATCATTAGCCCTTCGTGATGGAGCCGGGCTAACTTCGGAAGCTCGCCGTCGACCTGTTTCGCCAAATCGAGCACGAGCGGGGACAACCGTTGCCGTAGTCGGGCCACGTCGATCGGTTTTCCTTTTT
>JAYUBV010000548.1:0-3933 GCA_043740655.1 Pseudomonadota bacterium
TCGCAAGAACGGGCAGGACGCGGTTTCGCTTTTAAAAACGTTGTCGCGCGAACGAGGACTGAGCGTAGTCATCGCGAGCCACGATGCGCTGGTGCTCGACCAAGCGGATGCGCGGCTCGACCTTAGGGACGGCCGGCTCGCATGATCCTACGCCTGGCCATTCGGAACCTAAGCCGCAACCCGCGCCGCACGTTATTGGTGTTCGCGACGTTAGCGGTGGGGGCGGGGATGCTGCTCTTCTTCCGCGCCTTCAACGGTGGCGTGCTCGCAGAGTACCGGGAAGTCTCGATCCATTCCCGTTACGGCCACGGTTCGGTTTTCGCCACGGGCTTTTGGGGCAAGAATTTTGAAAAGCCTTGGGAACACTGGTTAGAGAATCCGGCCGCGGTCATTGCGGAGCTGGAGAAGTCGCCCGACGTGGCTCAGGTATTTCCGCGTTTGAGTTTCGCGGCGCTGGTGACCAACGGGAGTAAGACCTTCAACGGCGTGGGCACGGCGGTGGACGGCGTGAAAGAAGCCGCGTTCTTTAACCGCCTTACCTTAAACGAAGGGACGCCATTGGACGGATCGCCGGACGCGATTTTGCTCGGTCGCGGCCTAGCCCGAACGATCGGGGCAAAGCCGGGCGCCAACGTCACCCTGCTCGCCACGACGGTGTCGGGCTCGCTCAACTCCGGCAACTACGCGGTGAAGGGGATCTTTGAAACGGGAATCCAGGCCCTAGATGCCGTGGCGTTCCGACTTGAGTTTTCCGGTGCCCAGACGCTTCTCGATACGACCCGCGCCGAATCGGTGGCCGTGGCGTTAAAGCCCGGCGGCCTTTGGAGCGGAGTCAAAAAAAGGGTGGCCGCCATTGCTGGGGGGGAAGCGTTCTCGTTCGAAGAGCTCGATCGGACCTACTATCAAAACGGCGTGAACTGGTTGAAGAGCCAGGCCGGGGTTTTCGAAAATATAATTCTGCTCATCGTTCTGCTTGGCATCTTCAACGCGGTGGCGGTGACGGTTCTGGAGCGTGGACCCGAAATCGCGTCGGCCCGGGCCAACGGAGAGACTAGGGCGGATGTATTCTTTGGCATCGTGCTCGAGTCGGCGCTTTTAGCGCTGGCCGCGGGGCTCGCGGGGGCCGGATTGGTGCTCGTGCTGGGTAAGGGGTTGCTTGCGAAAGGCATCACGATGCCACCCGCCCCGGGCATGACGCTTCCTTCGCAGGTGTTTTTGGCCTTTCGTTTGGAGGACGCGGCCACGGTTTTGGCGTTAACCGTCGGGATCTCGGTGGCGGGCAGCGCGCTGGTGGCGGTCCGGATTTTAAGGGGCCCGATCGCGGCCAGGTTGAGACCGGCGTGAGGTGAAATAGCGGGGG
Organism: Pseudomonadota bacterium; assembly: GCA_043740655.1. Taxonomy (GTDB): domain Bacteria; phylum Bdellovibrionota; class FAC87; order UBA2466; family UBA2466; genus JBGSST01. The sequence continues at coordinate 1,361 of JAYUBV010000548.1, forward strand.
GATGGCTTCGGGCTTTCGCCCTCGCAACGACGGTTTTTTTGACAAGTTTTTGGACAGGTGGCGGACAATTTGGGGGCCTTAATTTCGAGGCTGCCTAGGTTCGCATTGGTACGTCCCTGCATAGGGACTGGAGGCAGTTTTCGTGCGTGAGTGGCTAACTTATTTCAAAGAACGGTTCCCGATGCCGGTTTACGTCACCTTGGTGGCGGGCTTCGTGGCCTCGGGTACTCTCATCGTGGGCGGCAGCGTCGTGAGTCATCACGCGCTTGCGGCCTTTATCGGCCTGATGGTCTTCTTCGCCATGCTCCGCATGATGGACGAAGTGAAAGACTACCAAAAAGACAAGGTAGCCAATCCTACGCGTCCCCTTCCGCGCGGCCTTTTAGACGTGAACGTGGTGAAGGGCGTCATCCTCAATACCGTGCTGGGCATGCTAGGGTACGCGCTTTTGTTAGCCCTCGTTTACTCCTGGCAGGCCGGCGTCGTTTACCTCTTCCTCACCGGCTGGCTGTGGCTGATGTACAAGGAATTTTACTCGGGCACGTGGCTGGAAGAGCGGCAGATTCTGTACGCGATTACTCACCAGTTCATCTTGGTGCCGGTGACGTTGCTGCCGATCGTGCTGACCAGTCCCGAAGCTTTATTCCAAACCATTCCTTGGCAGTTCGCGGGGCTAATCGTTGGCTCGTTCTTCACCTACGAAGTCTGCCGCAAGCTGAATCCGAATGCGCATCCGCTGTTGCATACCTACCGCCAGATGTACGGCGTAAAGAAAGTGTTTTTGATTATCTGCTGCACGTGCGCCTTGGATGTGGCGATGGCGAACGCGTTGGGCTTGAGCAGCTTGAGAGCCGGAGCCTTGCTCGTGCTTGGCTCCTACCTCGTGTGCATCCCCAAGAATAAGTACAAAGTGGTGGAGAGCTTCGCGACGGTGAGCTTGGTCATCCATATCTGGTCAATTGTTCTCGAACGTCTCAAGGAGTTTCTATGAAGTGGGTGATGGATTCCGCCACCGATGTTGCTTTGCTTTCAAAATCGGCGGGGGGCAAGGCCACCAACTTAGGCAGGCTCGTGCAAAAAGGGTTTCCCGTTCCGGCGTGGTTCTGCGTAACCGCGGAGTCATTCGAAGAATTTCTGATGAGTAACAATCTGAAAAGCGTGCTCAAGCCTAACGGCGACATGAAGAAGCTTTCCGAGAATGTGGAAAAAGCGTTCCTCGCGGCCAAGATTCCCGATGCGCTGAAAACTGAAATTGAAGCGCGGATTGCAGCACAGGGGTTGCAGGATAAGTTTTTAGCGGTGCGCTCAAGCGGCCTTGACGAAGACTCGGCGGATAACTCATTTGCCGGCCAGTTCTCTTCCTTCCTCTTTCAAAAGGGCTGGGAACAGATCGCCGACTCGTTGAAACGGTGCTGGGCTTCGGGCTACTCCGAACGCGCGCTAAGCTACCGCGTTGAACGTGGGCTATCGCTGCACGACATTAAGGTCGGCGTGGTCATTCAGCAGATGGCGAACGCGGAGTCGGCCGGCGTGGTGTTTAGCCGCCATCCGCTCAAAGTTTTGGATCGCGATCTCGTGCTCGTCTCTTCCGTGTGGGGCCTGGGCGAAGGGCTCGTCAGCGGCGAGCTGGAATCGGACGATTTCGAAGTGAGCCGTACGGCCGATAAAGAACTCGTTAAGAACGTGGTCAAAAAATCGCACGCGATGCGCCAGTCCCCGACGGGCGGCCTGGTGAAAGAAGAACTGGCGCCGTCGCATAAAGAGATCTCGTCGCTAAGCGACGCGCAGTCCCGGGAAGTGGCCGAGATGGCCGTGCGTCTGGAAACTACCTTGGGCGCGCCCCAGGATGCGGAATGGGTCTTTGAGGGCGGCAAGTTATTGCTCGTGCAGACCCGTCCCATCACCAATTTACCGCCGGCCGGATTTTACGATCCCTACGTCAACGGCACCGAGCCCATCCTGTGGGACAACTCGAACATCATCGAGAGCTACAGCGGCGTCACCACTCCGCTGACGTTTAGCTTTGCCAGCCGCGCGTACAACCAAGTGTACATTCAGTTCTGCGATCTCATGGGCGTGCCAAAAGAGATGGTCGACGGCAGCTCGAAGATGTTCCGCAACATGCTGGGGCTCGTGCGCGGCCGCATCTACTACAATCTTTTAAACTGGTACCAGTTCATTCTCATGTTGCCCGGTGGAGCCTCGAACAAGGGATTCATGGACACCATGATGGGGGTTAAGGGGCAGCTAAAGCCCGAGATGAAGGGGATCTTCGATCTCGTAAAGGAGCCGCCTAAGTACTCCCTCATGGCGAAGATCAATCTCACCGTAGCTACGGTCTGGCGTTTCATCCGCATTGACTCCATTATCGCGGAGTTCCGCAGCCACTTCAACGCTGTCTACGAAAAGGCTCGCCACGAAAACTTGAACGAGTGGTCGCTGCCGATGTTGAACGATCACTTCCACTATCTAGACGACCAGATGCTGAAGCGCTGGAAGGCGCCGATTATCAATGACTATCTGTGCATGCTGTTCTTCGGTCTGTTGAAAAAGCTGACGGGGCAGTGGGTGGC
>JAYUBV010000549.1:0-3928 GCA_043740655.1 Pseudomonadota bacterium
CGCAAAATAGAGCGGGCGCCAAGACCTTTTTGCTCGAGACCCACAACAGCGAAGCCTATCCTTTTTCGATCGGTCGCGGTTTGCCGCGACCCCCCCACGGCGTTTACTGGCCCGGTTACGCAGTTAATTCCAAACTTGTCGAGATCCGCAACGTGGCGACCGACGGGGCCCGTGGGGACATCGCCTTTGCATTTCACCGCATGGGCTTCACTACTATCGTTACGCGCGGGGAGGAGGATTACTTCCTGGATCGCTTCTGGGCGGCGACGGTATCCGGTATGCATTCGCTCTTTGATGCCGGTCTCAACTTGCCCGAGATCGAGGCGGCCGTCAGTCAGTTTGGATTTTCGAGTTCCGTTACCGATTGGGCGGCCCGCTTCGGTGCCGCCTGGAAGACCGAGTTCCCCAAACGCACGTGGAAGCGCCCCGTTCCCCTAAATCCTAAAGCGAATGAGGCGATCCCGCGCGTGTTTATTGCGGAATGGATGACGCTCATATTCGATTGTCTCGACAAGGGCGTACTTTCCCACCCTGCGTTCGCTGACGTTGTGGTGCGCGAGCTGATGGGGTTTCCGCTTTCGCACCAGAGCCTTAGCCGATTGGCCGGTCGTAAATGGCTGCGCGAGGTTCTACTCGCCGATGCGAAGGTGGTGGCGTGGATGCGGCCGGAGCTGCTCACGACGTTGCGTCGGTATGTGGACTTCGCAAAACCCACTCTCTTCCAGGCGAGTGAATGACCTCTCGGTTTGTCGTTCTCGCCGTACTTTTCCTAGGCCAACCTTCGTTCGCTCCGCCCGAAAAGACGCCGAACGGTTTCTGTAGCGTTCTCAATCACCTTGCCGATAGATTGGCCCACAACAAGATGGTCATCGAGCGCGGAATAAACGACTACCGCTTCCGTTTCCCTCGCGAATTTAATGACAGACTAAAAGTCCTCGACGGCAATTCCCACTGGATCGACGCCGGCGCCGGGGAGGCCCAGGCGATGCGGCTGTTCGCGGCCGAATTGAAGAAGGACGGGCGCTCAATTCCCCGTTTAACCGCGCTGGCGATCACGCGGCCGGAGAATGTTCCGTTGCTTGGGGAGGGGGAGCCCGGCCACGAACGGTTCCGCTACCTCGAGGGCAAAGTAGAGGACATTTCGCCGGATAGAGTCGGACAGGCCGACCTGATCACCGATCTCTTCGGTCCCTTTACTTACACCGACCGGATGGATCGGGTGCTGCTCTCCTACCTGAAGCTCGCTAAGGTGGGCGGCCTGATCGTGCTGTCGCCGTCGCAGGACGAACCGCTTGGCCGCGATTTCCGGTATCCGCCGCTAGATTTGTTCGGCCCTCCCATGCGCTGGATTGGCTTCCGCCGTCGCATCACGCTTGAGTCCTGGCTCCGCAGTGTGGACGGGACCCAGATTGAACACATTGGGGCGGGTATCGCGATTACCCGGACCGCGGCCAACATCAGGATCCCCGAAATGCAGACTGCGTATTTCATCGATACCTGGGACGTTCCTACCCGCGAGGTCAAACTTACGGGTAAGTTCCTGACCTACCCCTAGTCGTGATCTGGCACAGTGCATTCATTAATTGTGCTGATTTCTAAATATTTGGCCTTTTTCTGCCGATAACTAGCTCGAGGAACTTCGATGCTAGTGACCCCTAAACTCATACCGGTGCCGGAGCTACGCGATTCTATCGCACCGGAATTGGCTAAGACTCCGCCGTTGCTTTGGGACAGTCTCGCCGAGCACGCGATGTCTGACCCCAAGCGCACCGCTTTGAGCCGCCTCACTCTACGCAACGGAGAGTTCAACGAAGACGCCGTACATTTCACGAGGTTGCTGCAGGAGTCCGTGGCCTTTGCGTTTCACTTTCATAATCTTGGAATTGCCAAAATATGGCCGGCAAAGTCACGCGTGCTGCTAATGGTGGAAGACCCCATCGATTTTCTTGTCACTATGCTAGGTCTGATGAGGGCCGGGATGGTACCGGTGCCATTGCCTCCATTCCGCGGGTTTTCGCGTATGCCCGCGTTCGAAGAGCGGGTGAAGGGCGTGCTCAGAGATTGCACCCCCGTCATGGTCGTTACTGACGATGTCACGTCCTGGAATCGAAATGGCGAGTTTGCCAAGGTACCCTGCGAGCATGTGAACCTGATTCGGGCCGAGGCGTTCACTTCGAATAGGGGGCCGCTCGATCACGATCTTCCCTTTCCGGAAGCTAACGACTCCGCCTTTTTACAGTACACCTCGGGCAGCACCGGCGAGCCCAAAGGGGTAGTCATCACCCAGGCGAACCTCGCCGCCAACTTGCACGCGATGGGCACCGCCGTGGATTTTAGGGCCGATCTCGATCGCGTAATGTCCTGGCTGCCGCTTCACCACGACATGGGGCTCGTCGGCGGTTTGCTGTTTCCTCTCTACTGGAAAGTGCCGACCTTCCTCATGTCGCCGATCAGCTTTGTCGCGCAACCCACGAGCTGGCTCTGGGCGATTCACCGGCACCACGCTACGATGACGGTGGCCCCCAACTTTGCGTACTCGGTCCTGGTCAAACGCGCGAAGGAAGGGGAACTCAGCGGTCTCGATCTATCAACGCTACGACTGGCTTTCTGCGGAGCCGAGCCAATTGACCCGAAGGTTATCCAACAATTTCAGGATAAGTACTCGCCGTTCGGAATCCGCCGTACGGCATTTTTCCCGGTTTACGGGATGGCCGAAGCCACGCTCGCGGTCACCTTTCCCAACCCCGACGAAGAGCCGGTCGTGGAATACGTGGACCGCTTACAGCTTATCGACCATGCCTGCGCCTCCCCGTCGCGCGCTGAGGGAACCATCCCTTGCGTGTCGGTCGGCAGACCGCTGCCTGGCCACACCGTTCGTATTTTGAGCCTGGCAACCGACGTGGAAGTCGGCGAGCGGCAAATCGGAGAAGTGGTGGTGAGCGGTCCCTCCATCAGCGGCCGTTATTTTTCCAAACCCCAGTCGCGCACGGATCGTGGGGAGCTTAAGACGGGAGACATTGGTTACCTCAGCAAAGGCAATCTCTTCGTCATCGATCGCAAGAAAGACCTCATCATCATTGCAGGTCAAAATTACTATCCATCGGATATGGAACGCCACCTCGCTGAAATTCCGGGCATTCGCACCGGGCGTGTGGCGGCCTTCTCCGTGGCGAACGGGCAGGATACGGAAGGACTCGTGATCGTCGCCGAAATCGGACCGCATAGTTTTTCCCAGCGGGAGAAGCTCCGATCGCACATGGAGTTCAAAATTCACGAGAGCTTTGGCGTGACGGTGTCCCGTGTGCTGTTCGTGCAACCGGGTGGCTTGCCGAAAACCACCAGCGGGAAGATCCGCCGCAAGGAGTGCGCCGAGATCTACGAGCGGGGTGGGTTCAATGACCAGTTTACCTTGCGGCAGCGCGCCCAGCTTCAGGTAAGGAATTTGGTCCGTCGGGTTGGGGTAAAGGCCTTCAACATAAAGAGTCAGGGTTGGCAAAGCTCGCTTCAGAAGGCCGTGGACGTTGTCGAGTTCTTCGTGCCTCCCGATCTTAAGGATAAAGGCGTGGAGGTGCGGCGCCGCGCTAACCTCGTCGTTATCTTTTCGCTCGCGGTCTCACTTTGGGCACCGGTCTACGGGGCGGTGTACGCGTTCGTGCTTAAGCTACCGGTTGCGGGCCTAGCCATTCTCATGGCGGGCGTCCTTGGCTCGCTCACACCGGTCGTACTGCGCTACACCAGTCGAATAAATTTATCCGGAAATTTACTCACGTCTTATCTTTTCGCCATCCTTTCCTACACCGCGTACTGCAGTGGCGGGCAGGGCTCGGCCCCCTTGATGTGGTTGGTGGCGGTGCCGATGGTAGCGATCTGCATGTCGGGCGCCCGTTCCGGTTTCATCTGGGGCATGCTGTCGTTCACGGAAATCTTA
>JAYUBV010000550.1:0-3925 GCA_043740655.1 Pseudomonadota bacterium
CAAGTTTAAGCACTTCCCCCACGTAACGCGGGCTGAACATGAGGTAGCTGATGAGGTCCCCCAGTTGCTCACGACTGGCGGTGGACTTGAGCAGTTGCCGTAAGTGGAACGGAATATCGTCGAGAAAACCCTTCGCCAAGTGGCCCAGGTCTTGGCTTGGGCGGAGTAGCAACGCTGGTAGCTGCCGGACCTTGCCCACGTTTCCAAACGCGTTCATCCGCTGCAAATTTTCAAAGTCCACTTCGAGGCTGTCCTGGAAAAGCGAATTTAACACGACGCCGGCCAGGTACCCCATATTGCCCTGCGCGGGATCGAGCTGGGGTTTGGTTTCTCCACCGCCCGCCGTCGGTAGCGCCGGGCAACGCGTGCCCACCGCGAGGATCTTGGTGGCTCCCATGTGGAGGGCGGGGCTCAGCGGAAAGCTAAACCGGAGCGAGCCGTCCCCGTATAGCTCACCGTGGATCGTGACTGGCTCAAACAAAATGGGAATTGAGCAGCTTGCCATGATGTGCTTCACGCGCATCGCGGTGCGCCGGGCGCGGCGTTGCTCGCGCTGCCACTCAGGAATCGGATCCGCCGAATCAAAAAAAACGGTGGTTCGCCCTTCCCGGTAGTTCGTGGCCGTCACCGAAAGGCCCACGGTGAGTCCGCTACGGATTGCGCGCGAAATGCGGGAGAAGTGCACGTGGTTGACCAGAGTCATCGCGAGGGGCGAAGCGTCGAGCAGTGATCGCAGCAAGAGTCTCTGTGTGTAACGGGAAAGAAAAAGATCCGTTCCCCAACGCAGGAACATGCGAAACAAAGTGGTGAACTGAGTCTTTAGCACGTGATCGAAGGTCAGCCGCGACCACAGCGCGTAGAGCTCCTCGGTCGATTGGGGGAAGGGGACCCCCTGAGCTAGAAAGCAGGCGTTGATCGACCCGGCCGATACGCCGCAAAAGATCTTTGGACGGAATTCCGGGTACCGCTTGGCAATGTGGCTAAGGACCCCCACTTGGTAAGCGGCGCGCGCTCCGCCGGCGGGAAGGACGATGGCCGGGCAATGGTTCTCGGGCATAAGCGTATTTTACCCGAGGGACCATTAATGCGGTAACTGGAAGTGAACCGTATCGAAGTCGACCTTCTTGCGGTTAGGAAAGCGGGCGATCGCAATTTTGACGAGGGGTTTAATCACGATGCGGAACTCGCCGTGATCGAGATCGAGGGCGCCGCGTTGGATTGTGTACGCCACCGTCATCTCCTTCTCGAAGCGAATTACCGTCGATAAAAAGGCGTCCTTCAGGTGAAAAGTGGCCTCGAGGTATTCCGCGCCGCGCTTTTCCACGTCGACCACGTCGAAACGTTCACTTAAACCCGCATCCAGCACGACGTTAAGCTGGTCCACGCGCTTTGGCGCCGGTTTGTCCCGCACCGAAAACCAAATGGCGGCGACGAGGGCTACGCCGCTCCATAGCGCCCAGTAGAGGCGCTTCTCGTTGGCGGTAAGAGCTTTCACCGTTCGTTCCGCCGAGGTGCCCGTCCCGGGCCGACGGTGAGGATAAACTCTCCCTTGTCGAGACCATAGGTCGCGACCTGCCGTTTCCAGTCCTTCGTCGGAAACCACAGTAGCCTTTCGTTTTCGGCGCCAAGTTCCCACGCGAGGAAGATTTCGCGATCGGGCTCAAGCGCTCGCGCGCACTCCTCGAGTAGTTTTAGAAAGCGGTACGGCGTTTCGAGCAGCGTCTGCGTTTCGGGGCGTTTTTTCATCTGCGCAAAGAATCGACCCCGCTCCTCGGTGTCACGGGGGGGGAATCCCAAAATCGTATACGGTGGAGCGTATCCGCTGAGTGCTACGGCGGTTCCCCACGAGGTGGCGGCGGGCAGCGATCGGATTTCTACGTTAGCGTGCCTGGCCCACTCCAGCACCTCGATGCCGGGATCGAAGGTAATGGGCATGCCCGTGTCGGAAAGCAGCGCTACGTCCTTGCCCTCGGACAACGCCTTATCCAGCGCCTCGAAGATCGCCGCGCGCTGGTGCGGATGCGGAGGATCAAGGAAATAGATCGCCTCAGGGGCAACTTTGAGATCCCGCAATAGGTACGAAGTGCGGTTACGCGATTCGCCCACAAAGAGCGGGATACCTTCCAGTCTCCGCAACATCTCGACCGAGAACGGAATTTCATCCTTAAGCGGAGTGCCTACAATCCACAAGCGTGTTGCCATTACGTTCCCCACCAGTTTTGGCTGCCGAAGCTCAGCGTAAAGTTGGCCATCACGAAGGAGTTCCGGCTGCTGTCTCGCCCAATCTTAAACAGTACCGCCCAGCACGACGCCGGCTTATTGCGGATGTGGAGCCCTATCGAGTAGGAACGGATGCCGCCGCGGCCGGCCCCCAGGAACGAGTATTCCACGCCGGCTTCCAGGTCGAAAATCGAAGGAAGTGGGCGATAGAACGAAAGATTGAGGTTCTGCACATCGTTGATTGTCTTGGCGCGGTTGCGGAACAGCGTAGTGAGCGCGAAGTAGTTTTGCGGAGATTCACGGAATACCAACGCGCCGGTGAACTCCGTCTCGCGCACGAAATTGCCTCCACCCGCGTCTTCGAGCTGAAGCGGGTAGTTTCCCTGAAACTGCACGTTCCACTTGCCGAGCGTGAGCTCGCCCAGGATTTCCACCGGGCCAATGGTCTGCGCGAAACGCGGGTCCACCGTCGATTTTCGCCCATTGAACTGTTCTGAAAGCTGAAGCCGGAAAAAACGATCGATCCCGCCCGAATCATTCTGGCGGCGGAAGCGATTGTTCAGTTCTACACGCACGTACTCGTAGGGTTCGACCTGGTCGTGCAAATCGAAACGCGGGCTATTCAAAAGGATCGGCTGATTCGGCACGGAGCCCGGGGCGAAAATGGCCGGGCGATCTTTATAAAAGAAGGGGTGGTTGGGCGTAGCGGTGTGGGCCAGGCGCGATCCATAAATAACTCGCGGCTGCACGACGTGCGCCACGCGCTTGAAGTTGTCCCACCCTAGGTTAAAGGTTCGGCTTACGTAGAGGGACAGCGGTATTTCGAGATCGAGGTAGCCTTGCCCGAGGTAGACCGACGAGGGGTAATCGAAGTGGTAACCCAGAGTGCTCGCGCGAAGGCTGGGTTGTAGCTGCACTCCGTCCGGCATCGGGGGATTTCCCACCAGACGAGTTTCCACGAATGCGCGTTGCCCTGTGCGAAGATAGTCGTTGGCGTGACTGTCGGCCGCCGTGGCGAGGTTTTTTCCGCCGAGGCTCACCGTATCGGGCAACGCATCGAGCGAGTTGCTGCGCACGAACGAATTAAAGCGCGCATCGAATTCGTACAGCAGCAATTTTGTAAACAGCGGCCGCGTGACGCCGAAGAGCCCGAGCGACGGGAGTTCGGTGACGGCGCCTTTATCCGAACCGTAGTCTTTCGACAGGTACAGCGATTGCTGGTGCTGCGCCTGGATCGTCGCCAGGAGCGATGGCATCGGGTAGCTCGCGGAGAACTGCGTGCGTAGATAGCCTAAATCCGGTAGCGAGCCAAAATCGAAGCCGTAGTCCTTCGTGTAGTACGGATGGGAAACGAAACGCACCGTTTGGTTTAGTCGCAAGCCGTTAGACAGCCGCCACCGGTTATTCAAATTGAAGGCGACTTCGCCAAACAGCCCCAGCCTTTTGCCGGCATTGTCTCCGGCCAGCGGGTTGTCGCTGCGTTCGTTGTAACGGCGGGGAACAAACCAAACCTTCGCATCGCCGTAGAGACTGGGCGAGTAGGTGTAGCGGTAATCAAAACCGAGGTGATAACCAGCTTTTGAAAAGTACTGCGGCATTATCGTCAGATCGTGCCAGGGGCCCAGATCGATAAACAGCGGCGGCGTCACCGTAGAACCAAGTTCACCGTAGGTAAGAAACTGAGGAAAGAGTAGTCCGGTCTGTC
>JAYUBV010000551.1:0-1090 GCA_043740655.1 Pseudomonadota bacterium
GGGGGCCTTGGGAATGCGATCGGCCAGGCCCATCTCGAAGAGCGCGGACATATGCCACCACGGCGAATTCCATTTTGGCCAATAGGGGTTGGCTTCGAGGCTTCGAATCGCGGCTTCAGATTCGAGGTAGCGGACGGAATCGGTAACGGCGGATTCGTGGCTCATAGATGATGAGTGATTAGCTTACCCCAACCTTCGCGGGTAAGGAATGGAGCTCCCCCGGCCCTAGGAAAAATTTGCCCTCTCTCGATCGCCGGAAAACCGTCTAAGCTTTAGGGATGCCGGTAGCAACTCTGCAGGGCTTTCCACGTCTCGCGCTCTGGGTAGGGATTCTTTTCTACGCGTGTCCTACCTTTTCGGCCGATACTCCCCACTCCGATGTGGAAGTATTCGCCCCCGGCAGAGTGGAGCTGATCGGTGGCCACACCGACTATAATCTCGGGTACGTCCTCGCGATGCCGCTCGAGAAAAGTCCCGGTAAACGGATCGGGGTCGATATAAAACTCCGATGGCACGCGCCCGGGAATCGGCGAGTGATCATCGAAAGTTCGAACGGCACGGCCGAGGTCCTTCGGCACGAATACGAACTCGGGAAGGAAGCGAAGGTCGGCGGCTGGCGGGATTATTTCATGGGGGTCACTTCGCTCATGGATATCGACCGCGGGTTCACGATGGTGGTGAAGTCCGATGTGCCCTTCGGGGGTGGGCTCTCTTCGAGTGCGGCGCTTCTCGTCGCCGAAATCCGAGCTTTTCGTAAAGGTTTACACCTCGAAGGATCGCTCGACGCGGTGGGGGTCGCGAAACTCGCCCAAAAAGTCGAAAGCCAGTTCGTGGGCGCGAATGTCGGGTTGATGGACCAGCTGACGATCAGCGGCTCGACCGATGAGCGTGCGGCGCTTTTCATGATCTTCGCGAACGCCGAAGCGCCAACCTACCGCGCGGTAAGGCTCAATCCGGAAGTCGAGTTCGTCGTTTTCTATTCGGGAGTGAAGCACAGTCTTACGGATACGCACGGCGAAAATTTCAATACTCGGCGCGCCGAATGCAACGAAGCGCTTGCACGGATCAATCGCGCGCGGGCGGCCGCGGG
>JAYUBV010000552.1:0-3914 GCA_043740655.1 Pseudomonadota bacterium
TCGGAAAGGATCCGAGAACGCGGACATTTTTCAGTTCGAGGTATTCCACCGCTGCGTTTAAAAAGTTTCGCTTCTTTTCGATCTTTTCGTAAAGCGTAATGGTGGTCTGCGGATAGCGAGCGGCATAGATCAACCCCGGAAAGCCCGCGCCCGATCCGAGATCGGAAACCGGCAACGCACCCGCAAAGCGATGACCGAATTCCGCAATGTTGATGCTGTCGACAAAGTGGGTAGCAAACGCATTTTCGAGCGAGTTCTTTGAAACGAGATTCATTTTCTCGTTCCACGCCTTCAAAATTTCCAGATGCCGCTCGTAAAGCTCGATTTCATCTTCACGGACACTCGGGATTTTCCCCGCCCACTCTTTAAATAGCGTTTTCAACGGAAGACGTCCCTTTCTGGCGGAGATGAAACAAAATCGCGGTCAAAGCCGCTGGCGTAACCCCGGAAATGGTCGCGGCCTTAGCGAGCGTCTCCGGACGAGAGAGCGAAAGCTTCTCCCGGAGTTCAAAAGAAAGGCCGGCGACATCCCGGTAATTGAAAGCCTGCGGAATCGCGCTCTCACTCATCTTCTTTAAGCGCGCGATCTCAAGCCGCTGCATTTCGATGTACCCTTCGTACTTCACCTCGATTTCGAGGGTTTCCGCCGTAATCGGGTCGAGGGGGAACTCGAGACTGTCGTCTTTCCAAAGGTCGAGGACCGCGGACAGCGAAAGCTCGGGGCGACGGAGCAATTGCAAAAGGGTTTGCGGCTGAACCAGCGGCGAAGTACCGAGCGCCGCCAACTTTGCCGAGACTTCCGGTGTCGGCTTTAGGAACCGCTTACGCAAAAACACCTGACAGGCCGCGATGGCAGCCTTCCGCGTGTTGAAACGAGCGAATTCCGCATCGTCGATGAGGCCGAGCTGGTGGGCATAGGGCCGCAGGCGCAAATCCGCATTGTCCTCGCGCAGTGAAAGCCTGAATTCTGCGCGCGAGGTGAACATGCGATACGGTTCGGTCACTCCCATCGTCGTCAAATCGTCGATTAGCACCCCAACGTACGCCTCCGCGCGAGAAAGCACGAAAGGAGGGCGGCCTAAAGCCTTCAGAGCAGCGTTGATACCAGCGATGAGGCCCTGAATCGCCGCCTCTTCGTACCCGGAGGTCCCGTTTACTTGTCCGGCCAGGAATAACCCCGCCACGTGCTTCGCTTCAAAGGTGGAAGAGAGCTGGCGCGGATCGCTGCAGTCGTATTCCACCGCATAACCGTAGCGTGCGAACTTCACGTTCTCGCATCCGGGGACCGTCCGCAGAAAAGCCTCTTGAACATCGCTGGGGAGGCTAGTCGAGATGCCGTTCGGGTAAATCCAGTCGGAATCGAGCGCCTCGGGCTCAAAAAAGAGCTGATGCCGTTCTTTTTGAGGGAATTTAACGACTTTGTCTTCAATAGAAGGGCAGTAGCGCGGACCCACCCCTTTAATTTGCCCACTATAGAGAGGGGAACGTTGTAGGTTCTCGCGAATTACCGCGTGGGTGCGCTCATTCGTATAGGTGAGGTAGCACGGCACCTGCGGCAAACCGATTTCAGTCTCGGAAAAGCTGAACCGGTGAGGAGCCTCGTCGCCACCTTGGAGTTCCATTTGGGTAAAATCGATAGAATCGCGATGGAGACGGGGCGGAGTCCCAGTCTTAAGCCGAGAAATATTGAATCCGAGCGCTTTCAACGAGTCGGACAAACCAAACGAAGCGTTTTCCCCGAAGCGACCGCCCTGATTTTGGTCCGTTCCACAATGCATGAGACCTCGCATGAAGGTCCCGGCCGTAATCACGACATTCGACGCCGCGATTTCGTAGGTTTCGCCGCTTTTAGCAGCGATACGTACTCCGTGAATGACTCCGTCGGTGACGAGAAGGGCTTTTACTTCTGCCTCTAGTACGTCCAGGCCGGGTTGAGCGGCGATCACCGACTGCATCCGTTGCGCGTAGAGCTTTTTGTCAGATTGGCAACGTGAGGACTGTACGGCGCTGCCCTTGCGCGTATTGAGGCGTTTGAACTGAATGCCCGTGTAATCGGCATTCTTGCCCATTTCTCCGCCAAGCGCATCGATTTCGCGGACTAGCTGGCCCTTGCCGACCCCGCCAATGGACGGATTGCACGACATCTCCGCAATTTTGAGACGGTCCATCGTGAGCAGTAGGGTATTCGCGCCCATTCGAGCAGCAGCAAGCGCGGCTTCGCAACCGGCGTGCCCGCCGCCGATCACCACCACTTGATAAGAATGTTTCACGTGGAACAAATCTTCATTTCCCAATACAGAAATCATTAAAAATACGATCTAGCACATCTTCGGTGCCGACTTCGCCTACCACGGACTCCAATTTTCCGATTACGACCCGAGTTTGCTCGGAAAGGTACTCTGGTGGGACTTCGCTCTGCATTTTTGTCCGGATTTCCTCGAGGTCTCCGACCACGCCCTTTAGGCGCGCGACTTGAACGGCGGAGGGGAGAGGACCACTGTCGTCGATCGCAAGCTTCGCCAATTCCACTCGCAAAAAATCCCAAAGCAATCCAAACGAGTCCCCTTCGACCGCCGACATTTCAAATGTCGCGGTTTTGGTCTCCGGCGCGAGCCACCCGGGGAGGTCGCGTTTGTTCCACACCACGGCGTGTGGCTTGTGATCAAAGCGCCGTAAAAGTTCGCGTTCCTGATCCGATAATCCGATGGTGCCGTCGACTACTAAAATCCAAAAATGACTCGATTCCAGGAAGTCCGAACCGAGCTCAATTCCTTGGCGTTCCGCTTCGATTTCTGAGTGCCGAAACCCCGCTGTATCCACCAATTTCCACAGGCCTCCGTCGACCTCAAAATCTTCCTCAATTACGTCGCGCGTGGTGCCCGGCTCCGCATGCACAATCGCCCGATACCTGCACAGGAGGCCGTTGAACAGAGATGACTTCCCTGCGTTGGGGCGTCCGGCCAGTACCAACTTACGTGACGTTCCCCCCTCGCGAAAACCTGAGTACCTGTGGATAACCTTTGAGCATCCAGCGAGCACCGAATTTAAGGGCTCGAGCGCCAAAAAAACGACGCTTGAATACTCTTCCGAAAAGTCGACGGCGGTATCAAAAATCGCCAACATTTGGATCAACTGCGCGCGCAAAACGGAAATGGTCTGAGCCAAGGATCCATCGCGACGAGAATAAATTTTTTGTAGGTCCGTAATCCGTCGCGCCACGAAAACATCGCCCAGGCGTTCAATGTCGTCAGCGGACAACTTGCCATTCAAATGCGCGCGATAAGAAAACTCTCCACGACTTGCCGGACTAGCCCCCAGTTCAAGTAGGGTTGCTTCCAGCTTACGGATAATAGGGAGCGAGCCGTGGCAGTGGAATTCCACGACATCTTCGCCGGTAAAGGAGTGCGGGCCGACGAACGTCAGAGCCAGGACTTGATCGATTTCGGAGCCGGCAGCATCTACCAACCGACCTAAGCGCATGCCGCGCTCGCGAAGAAAAGGACCACCACCTACCGGCTGAAAAAGGCGGGCGGCAATTGGAAACGCCTCTGGACCGGAAAGGCGTTCAATCGCTACCGCACTTGGTAAAGAACCCGAGCTCAATGCGAACAGAGTCTTCGATACATCCAGATTCTGTCGCATTACCTAAAAGCGCGTTATTTCGCGCCCCCCGTGCTGGCAACCAAGCCCGGCTTGCCGGTCTTTTCGCGATTCATGGAGTACTGCTGAATGACCCCCAGAATGGTGCTGAGGAAAATGTAAATGGTCAGGCCCGAGGGCAAGTTGATCATGATGAAGGTAAAGACCACCGGCATGAGCAGCATCACTTTCTGCTGCATCGGATCCATTCCTGCCGCTGGCGTCAACTTTTGTTGCATCAGCATCGAGATGCCCATCAAGACCGGGAAAATATA
>JAYUBV010000553.1:0-1089 GCA_043740655.1 Pseudomonadota bacterium
GCCACCCTCCGCGGATGTGTCCAATCCCCAGTCCCTCGATCCGTCGGTGTTGGTACCGGTACACGAGCACATTGCTCGTGAAGCCGGGGACTTAAACGAGCTTTTGGGGCGCCACGAGTTGCTGGACCGGTACTTGGGCGCGCTGGGCGAGTACCTAGGCGCGCGGGCGGTCCACCAAGATTCGTTCCGCTTCATCCTGGATCAGCTAAAGGCGCTCATTCCGCGCATTCCTGGCCTCGCCGAGCGGCTTTGGGAAACCAACGACGTAGGCGCGCCATTTCTGATCCCGCTGGGCATCAAGGCGTTCGGGCGCGATGTGACCGTCGAGCGCTGGACCGTTTACATGGCCCGCTGGCGGCAGCGGCTGATTACGAACGCGGAAGCCTTTTTAGGCATTCCCCAGTTAGACAAACGGGCGAACGAATTCCAAAACTATCTCTCCTCGCTCGGTCGGGAGATCGAGCACCTGCATCAGTTGGTAGCCGGTAGCGAAAATAGGAAGACCGGCGTCCTGCTGAGGGCGAATTTCTACCGCAACCTACGGGCCGATAAAAAGCTAATCGCCGCCGCTTCCTACTTCTTAATTCAGGCGATCGAGGACAATCTCTTCATCGACAAGCTGCGCGGTGACGCCGACCTCATCCTTAATACGATTCACCAACTCATCTGCCAGACCGAAGCGACCGTTCCCGGACTGACCGAGTTCCCCTTTCTAACCCCTTTCGTGCGCGACCTAGTTCCCGAACTTTCTAAGCTACTCGCTGACTACTCGCTCTTCCCCATCGCCACGCGTACGGCGCGATCGGGTAAGGAAGTGGCGACGGGCAGAGCGGATTCGATTGTTTACCTGTTCCGCCCGGCGACTCGGCGTTTGCATGGCATATGGAAGGGCATCACCATTGGCGATTGCGTCGGCGGCGATCCGCGCTGGGGAGTCGAAAACGCCACCCCCGAAAGGTGGGGCACGGTCGCGCTGGCAGGCACCCAGCTGCACTATATCGAGCGCATTTCGGGCTCGCCGATTCGACCGCACCATCGAGACTTCGAAGGATTCGTGCAAGTCGTACCGATCCGCTGGAAACCCAATAA
>JAYUBV010000554.1:0-3909 GCA_043740655.1 Pseudomonadota bacterium
TCACGGTATTTCGTGGCTCGAGTTGAACGCTCAGGGTGACCTCCCGTCGACTAAGGAATGGGTTGAACAGGGACTGCTCGTCCGTTCGCTGGCCAACTCAGAAAAGTGGGTCTCCCCCCAAGGCATGACCCAAATAGCCAAGAAACTGGCCGAAGGAATTAAGATCGAGCAAGACCATCGAGTAGTTCGTCTCTCGGTCGCGCCCGGCGCCCAAACCTGGCACGTTACTCTGGAGGAACGCGTGCCGGTTCTGAGCGCGTCCGCCGTGGTGTTGACTCAACCGGTTCCCCAGTCGATTGAGCTTTGGGAAAACTCATTTCCCGGGCAGGTCGCAAACTTCAAAGGGACGCTAGGCTCGATTCGTTACCGCCCGGCCCTAGTGCTGATCGGTAACGTCCCCGAAGAATTTCGACAACACTCCTTTTTAGCCCAAGCGCCTTTCGAGCTGGTGCTCCCGAGTGAAGCAAAAGGGTTAGAACTGGCCACCACGGCAGCCGCCGCTTTCTTCGACGAAAAATTTTCGAGTAAGTGGTTCGAGATATCCGATGCGCAACTACTCGAAGAAACTCAAGCGCGATTCCGAAAGGCATACGGATTTTCACTGGCGGCGGCGCAGATCAAGAAGTGGCGTTTCGGCCGAGCGGTCACCCCGAGCACTCTGCCATTCTTAACGGCCCCGGTGCGCCCGCCTCTGTACGTGGCCGGCGATGGCTTTGCCGGAGGCGAGGCGGCCGTTGCCCTGCGATCCGCCGAAGCGGTGGCGAAAGAAATTATCCGCACGCGTCCGGCGGTGAACTAACCCGCCTTAGACCGCTTGGCCGGATCCACATTACCGGTAAAAAAATCTTTGCGATTGAAAGTCTTCTTGAGGCGATGGACCTTCACCTTAACCGCATCCTCGGTACTTCCGACTAGCGCCGCCGCCTCGCGGTGGCTATGCCCTTCCAGGCACACCAGCAGGAGTAGGTACCGGTCCGCGGGCGTCAGCCGTTCCAGCTGACGACACAGGTTAGCCACCCACTCTTTCCCGCCGCTGGCTACGTGGAGAACGTTTTCCAGCTCGTCGATAGACTTCTTTGGGGTGTTACGCGGACTCTTTACGTAGTCGAAAAACTGGTTGCGCGTCACCGTGAACAGCCAGCTTACAAAATGCTCAGGATTTTCTAGAGTATCGAGGTTTTCCAAAACTTTTACGTAAGCCCCTTGCGACAGGTCGCGCGCTTCCTCGATGTTGCCGGTTAGATAAATGCAGAAACGAAATAGACGGTCGTGGATTCGCTGCACTAGATCGCTTACCGCCCGCGTTCCGTGGCCCTTAGCCTTCACGAAAAGTTCAGTCGTGGTGGTGCGGTCGTGTTCCTTTTTTTTTCCGCGATCGCTCATCGACGACCTTTCTTTTCAAGTTTCACCCGCACGCTGCCTTGGGCCTCTTCAATCGTAACTTTGCCAGCGTAGGTTTTGAACCCGGAACGTTGTAATGTGAGTCTTACCGAAGTGCCGCACGGCACGTTGACGGTCACGGGCGTTTCACCCGCCACGGTATCGTTTACGATGGCCCGCGCTTTGGGCGGAGTGGAAGCGATGGCGAGGCGACACGCGGGAGTTTCCGCCGGTAACCGATTTCCACGCCGCCGATTGCGGGCGACGCCCGCTACCACCACGAGGAGCAACAGGGTCCCGGCGACGCCGGCACGTTTTGCCCAGCGCCTAAAGCCGGAAGTCCGGGCGACGCGCGAGAGGCCCGACAGTCGACGGTTAATCCGCATTTGCAGCTCTACCTTTTCGCCGCGTGTCCCCACGTTCGTAAACTCGAACTCGTTTTCAGGGGGCAGCCCCAGGGCCCGTTCAAAACCCTCCAGCCCCTCCACCAGCCCCAGCTCTTCTTTCGTCGACAATGGCATGTTCCGCGAGCTCGGCGCGTTGGCCTTCCGCTTTTCCTTCTCGAAGAGGGAGCCTAGTTTGTCGGCGAGGGACTGCTGACCATAATCGGGAGCGATCGCTTCTAGAAAGTGTTTTAGTTCCTGCGCCATCTCGTCGGCCCTTTGGTACCGTTCGGCCGGTTCGAAACGCAGCGCCTTTTCGAGAATCGGATAAAGGCCCAACGGAATCAGCGGATTGGTTTCGCTAAAATCGGGGATGTCCCTGGCCTGCGCCTGAGCCACCAACTCAGTGTCGGTTTCCCCCCGGTACGGCGTTTGGCCGAGCAGCATTTCCAAAAGGACTAACGCGACCGAAAAGATATCGCTCCGGTGGTCCACGTGGGACGCGGCGGCTTGCTCCGGCGAGAAGTACTGCATCTTTCCCCGTACGAGTCCAACTTGCGTCAGCGGCCCACGCGTCGCCTTGGCGATACCGAAGTCCACAAGCTTCACGTGGCCGTCGTAGGCGATCATGATGTTTTGCGGCGAAACATCGCGATGTACGATCCGCAATGGCGTATCCGAATCTGGCGGAACCGAGTGGTAGGCGTGGTCCAAACCGTGACACGTCATCAGCGCTACGAACGCCGCGAATGCCGGGGGCACCGCCTGTCCGCGTTTGTGAAAGCGCCCCAAAATGGCCGCCAGATCGGGACCGTGCACATACTCCATGACGAGTAGGTAAGTGCCGTCCGCTTCTACAAAGTCGAAAACCTGCACGACGTTCGGATGGCTCATCTTACTGTTGAAGTGGGCCTCTTCTTTGAAACGACGAACCGCCTCTTCGTTATCGAGGGCACCGGCAATAATCCGTTTCACGGCAAACTGCTTCTGAAAACTTCCGGCCCCTCGGGCCGTCACGCGGTACACCTCGGCCATACCGCCACGGCCGAGCAGTTCCTCGAAATAATACTTACCCAGTTGAAATGGTTTGAATCCCATTGGTCCATCGCTTTATCGGCTAAACCCCTAAAGTAATTGAAAAATAAAACAAATGGAGCGCCAATAACGCCCCGCCCACTCTTAACGCGAGCAATTACCGTCCCTTGCGGCCATTCTTCGAAACCGGTATATCTTAACGCATCGCATTATATTCCTGGGAGGGACTTGCAATGAAATCCACACTGGCCCTGGTATTGGCCTTTCACCTACTTCACTCAACTTCGGTATGGGCTTGGGATGACCAAGGCCACAGCACGATCGGCGAAATTGCCGAGCGAAGCCTTACAAAAAAAGGCAAAGCCTTCGTGTTCGACATCGTAGGCGCGGAGCCGCTGGCGGTTTCGGCTATCTACCCCGATAAAGTAAGGTCGGACGGTCGCTACAGCGATCGCAAGGAAGAGAAGGGTTTCGATTTTTCCCCTTACCACTTCTTTGAAATCCCCTACGGCACGAAAGCCGAGGAGATTCGGCCCAAGGATCGCGCAAAAAAAGACGCGGACGTCATCATTTCGCAATCCCCGGAAAAGCTGACCGGCCCGAGCAGCCGCGATCAAAAGCTCGTCCTGTTCCGTTACTTCGTGCACGTCGTGGGCGACGTTCACCAGCCGCTGCACGTTGGTAACGGCCGCGACCGGGGCGCCAACCTTTGTAAGGTGAACTATCAAACGCCGGCGAAGGAACCCAAGACTTACGACTCGAATCTGCATTCCGTATGGGACGGCAAGTTCGATGATTACTTTGCGCAGGAGTGGAAATCGAAGAACGGCTTCTTCAAATGGTTTGGCTACAAGGAAATGGCCGACGTCATTATGGAAGAGTACAAAGCCATGTCCGCATCTGAGCAAAGTGAAATTGCGGAGCTGGCCAAGGCGGCGATCCCGACCTGGTACAACGAATCGCAAGCCCTGCACCAGCAGGTCTATCCGGACGAAGAGTCCGGCATGAAAAAGCCCGAAGACCGCCTCTATTGCGATCTCGTCAATCCCAACACCGGCGAGACGATCAAGCGCGTGACCCCCAAAACGCCGCTTCCGACGCTTACCCAGGC
>JAYUBV010000555.1:0-12389 GCA_043740655.1 Pseudomonadota bacterium
GCGCCAGGGCGGTCGGTACCTGCGCGTTGGCGTTCACGTTGTCCACCTTCTGCTCGATTTCGAGACGGATGGTACGACTGGCGGCATTCACGTGCGGGGTCAGTTTGATTTCAATTCCGGTCTTTAAACGCTCGATGGTTCCAGTGGCGGTGCCCGGGGACGTAGTCGTACCGGAGACCAGGGACGTCTGTACCGGGATTTCGTCCAACACCTTGAACTCGGCCTTCTCGTTATCCAGGGCAATGATCTGCGGCGTGGAGAGAACCGAAGTGTTCGAGGACTTGGTGATCATGTTGAGGAAGCCCATGAACGTGGTCACCGTGATTGGCGTGGCGGCTGCTCCCGAACCCAGCGTGGCACCGAACGACGGACCGGCCAGGATCGGTAGCGTGGCGCCGTCGGGGATGCCGGTCTTGGTAAGAATTTGTTCGACAGTTGGTTTGTCACCGATGAAACCGCCGCCGAATCCTTGGTTCGGTACGCCGATGATGGAGTTGACGCCGACCTTGGTCGTATCGCTTAGATTGACTTCAAGGATCGCCGTTTCGACGAAGACCTGCAGACGCGGAATGTCTAGCTTGCGGATGACGCGTTTCAACGTCTGGTAGTCCGACGCATTTGCGGTGATGACCAGCGAGTTGGTCGCGGAATCGGAAGTGATCTTCACGCCGCCTTCGAGCTCGGCCGTGACCGGACCCGTGGAAACGGGCGAGGCACCGCCGACGCCGCCGGGGGTACCGCTGCCGCCGGTGACCTTCGTATTGCGGTTCGACGACTTTCCGCCCGCCGCACTTCCGCCGGAGAGAGAAGCTAGCGTCGCCGCTAGGTCTTCCGCCTTGGCATACTCGCAATAGTAAACGTGGATGCGACCCGTATCGTTCACCTTTACGTCGAGCTTGGCTACGAGCTGTACGAGGGAGATGAAGCCCGCTTTGTTGGCGAGCACGACGAGACTGTTCGTAGCTTCGTCGGGGATGATCTTGGAAATCTGTCCCCCGCCGCGCGTACGCTCGAGGGCGCTACGACGGAAGTTGCGAGGGCCGCTCGCTCCGCCCTTTCCTTCGCCGTAAATTTCGCCGAGCATTTCGGCGATCGCTTTGGCGGAGGTGTGGCGGATCTTGAGCACGTGCAGCGTGGTTTCGAAACTCTTCACATCCAACGTGCGCAGAATATCTTCGATGCGGCGAATGTTGGAACCCGTGTCGGTGATGATGATCGAGTTGGTGGGTTCGTAAGCGAAAAGTTTGCCTTGGCGCGTGGTCAGGTCGCGGAATTCGCGCTGTACTTCGTCGGCGTTGATGTATTTCAGCTGGAAGATTCGCGTAATGAACTGGTCGGTGTTCGGTGCGTAGTCGCCGGCATAAGTTTCCACCGGGGCGCGGCGGGCTTCCGCCGATTCGATAATACGGATGAATTTACCGGACTGAACCGTGGTTAAGCTGTTGGCTTCGAGAGCCGAGAGGAACGCCTGGTAGGCTTCCTGCAAAGTCACCTGGCTGGGGCCCATGATAGTGATTTTGCCGCGGACTTTGTTGTCCAAGATGAAGTTTTTACCCGTCCACTTACTGATGAGCGTGACGACGTCTTTGATGTCTTTGTCGGGAAGATCGAAGTTCTTCACTTCGAGGCTCTTCACCGAGTTATCCAGCTCTAAGTAGTCAGCCAGCTTCGGAGCCTTTTTGCCGGTCTTGGCGGCATTGGCGCTCTTGGATTTTGGAGCGATGTTGCCGGTGGAATACTTTTGCGCACCGCTGCCGGGCGTGGCGGCAGTGCCCGGATCCGCGGGAGCCGGAGGCGGGGGGGCCGCTGGATTGGAATCCGGAAACGTCGGAGCCGGAGCGCCGCTGGGCGGGGTGAAACCAAAATTGCCCGACGAATCGACGAAATCATCTTCTTCTTGGAACTCGGAAGGCGGAGGTGGCGGGGGGGGGATCGCCGAAGGGTTGCCCGGGTCTCCACCACCAAACGGATTTTGCTCTTCCGCGTGAATCGTGCCGACGAACGTAAGGAACAGGCCGGACGCGATTAGCATCCGCCAGACCCTTCGCATCGATTGTGTTTTAGTGGTCGTCATTATTTTACGTCGTAATTCAAAGTTTGTTCCTGGCCGCCACGAATGAACTTCAGCTGAATTTTTTGAGAGTTGCGTAACCGCTGGAAGGCCTCGAGGCCTTTACCCGCGTTGTCCAGCACGATGTCATTCACGCCCGTGAGCACATCGCCCTGGCGAACGCCTAGTTGCGCAAACAAAGAGCCTTGGTCGATGGTCTGTACGAGGAAGCCTTTGAACTTGCCCGTGGACGGATCGACGTAGGGGACCGCGCGAGCGGTTTGCAGAATCTCGCTCAGGTTGAGCAGGTTCTTCTGCAGAAAATCATTTTTCACCGTGAACTGGCTGTCGCTTACCGGGGTGATGCCATCGGAAGAGCTGACCATCGACGGAGTAGTACTTCCGGTTTCCTCGGGAATTTCTACGAATTCAAAATCTTGGGTAGAACGGACCTGGAAACAGAGTTTTTTGCGCTCGACCTTGAGGGCTAGATATTTACCTTCGCCGAAATTGTCGTCTTTTTTCACGGCGGAACGCACGGAGTTCTCGTCCTGGATCAAAGCTACGGAATGGCGTTCATCGTTCATCACGATCGTGCCGAGCAAGGAGACGCGCACGGCCGATAGCTTTGCCTGGCTCATGCAGTCCAGCTGGCCTTGATCGAAAGGATCCGGAATTTTGCCTTCCACGTTAAACATGTTGCGCCTCAAAATGGCGTCGTAATCCTCTACGGGCGGCCGGTTGGCCATGCGTGGGATGATGGGACGAGAAGCCACGGGGGCTTGCGCCGGCTTCAACCAGAGCCCAATGAGGCTCGAGGTGATGCTGGCCAGCAGGAACAAGGCTAGAATGATTAGTCCCCATTGGATCCCCGTTGAGTACTGCGAAACATTTTTGAGATCGATCTTCCGAAAATCGAAATCGACCTCTTTCAGCTTTCCCGGAATTTTTTTCCCGAAGCTCGAGGCAAGGTTGCGGAGACGATCCGATTGAACCGATTTCTGCGTGCGACGGCCTTTTAGCCATTCCCACCAACGCTTCGGGTTAAATTTTGATTTCGGATTCTCCGACACACCTTTTCCTCGCGGTAACTACGAATCAGTGCAAGGCGTGGGCCATGTCACTTGTAGGCGGAGCGACCCAGAAAGAACGGCTTTTATACACCGTGGCATTGACCGCTTGTCAAATACAGGACCGACTCAGGGCTTAATCCGTGACAAACTGTCTGTGAGCCACGAAAGAATTAAATTTAATGAGCGACGATCGCGAGAAATTTAAAGAAGGCTGTGTGTTTTTTAATGCGGGAGACTTCTTCGAAGCCCATGAATCTTGGGAAGATCTTTGGCATGAGGCCCAAGGGGCGCGCCATCCCTATCTTCAAGGGTTGATCCAGATTTCCGCCGCGTTGCATCACGCTTCGAATGGTAACCTTCGCGGGATGAAAAAGCTGTTTGCAAGCGGTTTGGCCTACCTCGAAAAGGGGAGAGAGGCTGCCGACGAGGTGGACGTGGAAGAGTTGACGCAGCTCGTTCTCGCTTTTCTGAACGCTGCCGATGATCCGACGAGCCAGGCCCAGCTGCCCTACTTCAAGCTGCCACTGCGTTAGCTCATGGTGACGAAGTTCGAATGAACTCGGGCCGTTACTAGTCCCGTAGTTCCAATCGAGGTTAGAATAAGGCCGTTACCGCGGTCCCGTCGCCCCCACCCCGAGGTCCTGATGAAACGTCTCATTGTCCTTTCCCTAGCGTCGTTCGGACTTTTTACCTTTGGACTGCCGCAAAAGGCGGAACTGCCCCGCGGGCTCGCGGACTTTGAGTCACCGGTACGGGTTTCCCGCGACGTTACGGTGTCCGATCCGCCCGAAGGCCACATTAGATCCCTAGCGGAATGGGAAGAGGCCGAGGCCGTCATGACCCTGTGGCAGAACGAGTCCCTGCTTTCGGCCTACACGAAGCACGGGAAGGTAACGATTCTTACCACTTCCAAGGGATCTTGGGACAGCTGGCTGGGCAACCAAGGCATCGATAAGTCTCAGGTTTCCTACTTCACCGTAAAAACCGACTCGATTTGGATTCGGGACTACGGCCCCTGGTTCATTCTGGACGGACAGGGAGTTTTCGGAATGGTCGGCACCATCTACAATCGCCCCCGGCCGAACGACGCTAAGGTGCCCCAGTTTTTGGCCAAGGAGCTTAACCTTCCCCTTTACGAAACCGGTCTGGTGCACACCGGCGGCAACTATTACAACGATGGGCAGGACAACGCCTTTTCGTCGACGCTGGTTTACAGCGAGAACCCTGGTCTGGCTAAGGAAGAGGTCGACGGCCGGATGAAATCCTTTTTGGGCATCGACCGGTACACGACGGCGCGGTTGGCCCCCAAGGTGACGATCGAACACATCGACACGTTCGGAAAATTGGTCGCTCCCGACACGTGGGTGTTTTCTGAGTTTCCGCAAGGGTCGCAGTTCCGCAAAGATTCCGAAGCCTACGTCACGTTGTTAAAAAGTCTACGTAGTCCGTACGGCACCCCCTACAAAATCCACCGGATGAAGATGCGCCTGCGGGAAGGCGCCCGTGGCGATCGTGCGGAGGACTATCGCGCGTACATCAACTCTTTCATCAGCAACAAGGCGCTTTTTTATCCGTCTTACGGCGACGATATCGACGATGAGGCGAAGGCGGTCTACCAAGCTGCCCTGCCCGGCTACGAAATGGTCGGCGTAAATAACGAACAGACAAGCTGGGGCGATTCGGTCCACTGCCGTAGCCGCAACCTGATGAAGAAAAACTCCGTCTTCCTCTTTCCGACGCTAGCGAACGGAGAACTGTCGGTGGAGGCCTTTGCTTCGCCCGGAGCCCGTTTTGACGAGGCCCCCGTAGCGCATGTCGACCTCGACGGAGAAACCCGCGAGGTTTCGCTCAAAGCGGTTGATGGAAACCATTTTGCGGCCCGATTGGGGGGCAAGGCGGGGTCGACCGTTCGGTTCTACGTGACCGCCAAGGACTCGGCCGGGGTAGAAAAAGTAACTCCCCCGGGTGCGCCCTCGCAGAAAATAGAATACATTCAACGGGATGATCTCCCCTAAGAAGCTCCCCGTTCAGCAGCGCGTCCTCATGGTGAGTCCCGATTACTTCGACGTGGAGTACGCCATCAACGCGTTTATGCGCGATAAAAATGGCGAACTGAAACGCGTCGACAAGGCGAAGGCCCACCAGCAATGGAAAGAGCTGGGGGACGTTTATCGCAAGCTCGGGCTAGAGGTGACGATTATCCAGGCGCGTCCCAATCTTCCGGACATGGTGTTTGCGGCCAATCAAAGTCTGACCTACTGGTCGCTCGATAAAAATGTGCCTGCAGTCGTGATGTCGAAGATGACTTCCAAGTTTCGTAAGCCGGAAGTGGAGTTTTTTTCCGAGTGGTATGAGTCGGAGCATTACTCGATCAACGAAATCGCCGAGGAAATCAACGAGGAGCGGCTAACCTTCGAAGGCAACGGCGATGCGGTCGTGCAAGGCACCCGCGCCGTCATCTGGGCGGCCAATGGTCCGCGCACGAGTCCGGCGGTGGCCGACGAGTTACGCCGGCTGACGGGTTACGAAGTGGTGCCGCTCACTTTGCGCCACGAACTTTTTTATCACCTCGATACTTGCTTCTCGATTCTGGATAGCAACACAGTGGCTTATCTACCCGCCGCGTTCGATGCCACCGACGTTGAAAAAATAAAAAAAGGTTTCTCGCGCCAGATTGAGATCGGCCTCGACGAGTGCAAAAATTCATTCGCGGGCAATTGTCATTCGCCGGACGGTAAGCACGTCATTCTGCAAAAGGGATCGCCGAATTTTTGCGAGCGGCTTAAGGCGAATGGCTTTGAACCCATCGAGGTCGATACTTCGGAGTTCATGAAATCCGGTGGATCCGTTTTCTGCATGAAGATGATGGCCTATTAATCCCGACTCAGGGATTAAACGCGTCCACCGGCCAGGCGGCGAAGCGGCGTCATTAGAAAGTAGTTCAGCCGGTACCACGCGCGCTGTAGCACCGAAGCGTCGAGAGCACTCGCGGGATGGCCTTTGCCGTTCGGCGAACGGCCGTAACGTCCGTACTGCGGAACCTGGTACATCGTGGCCGGATCGTTTTTGGTGACCGGAAGTTTGGCGAGCCACTCTTCACGAACAAAAAATAAATTATCGCCGTGGGACATGACGTGCACGAGCTCGTAACCTTTTTGTTTGCCGAGGTTCACGAGGGACTGAATAGAGGCGCCGAAGTGATCGTCGCCGCTCCAGCGGAAGCCCGTGCGGTAAGTGGCGACAAACTCGTGCGGCGGCGGGTAGCTAGCGTTGTACTCGATGCAAACGATCGAGGGCCGGTAGTCGCCCAGAGCCTCCCACACGTAGTAATCCATGCCGTCGATATCAATGCAGAGCAGGTCGGGCTCGCGCGGTACACCGTGCGTTTGGAAGTAACCCTTAATTTGGTCCGGCTCGATGGCCTCGCCGATGATTCGAACTTTTTCGTTGGCCGCGTGCTTTTCGCGCAGCGCCAGGCTCAGTTTCGGGCAGGCTTCTACTAGCAACGCGCCCCAGCCGCGTTCCTGGACGAGCCGCCGCGTGAGGCTAAAGTCCGTGCCGTTGCCCGCGCCGATTTCGATGCAGTAACCTGTTTGGGTCGGCAGCAACGAAAAAAGGTGCTCAATCACCCCTTCTTCCAAAAGGCCGTTGGGGCTGGAAAGCCGTGCCTCGGACGGAGAAAGGGAAAGGGACTTGGCCCTGAACGCGCTTAACATGGGCGCATTCAACTATAGCGGCCCCGGAACTTCAAAAACTTTGAAACCATGGGGTGGGTTCGGTATGAAAAAGCATGCTTAAGCAATGGGGTGTGGGGCTTTTGACGGTCGAAGCGATTGCCGCGCTGATTCAATTTTTGCGGCTGAAGATTAGCTATCACTACTCGGTGTTCGTGGGGCCCGGGCCGTTTTTTTGGCGCGGGGAGAACCCCTATACGATGTTCTTCGTGGCGGGGAACGATGAGCAGCGCTACCTCTATTCGCCCACCTTCTCGATGTTCTACTTTTTTCCGTTCTCGCGGATGTCGGAGACGTGGGGGCGCTTCGCGTACGTCTCGTTGTCGCTAGCCGTTCTGGTCGGCGGGGCGTGGTATTGGATGAGCCTGGCGCAGCGGACTTACGGAATTGATTTTCGTTCGCACCCGTGGCGTAACGTGGCGTTGGCCATGGTCGGTGCGGAGCTGTTCGGGGCAATCTACTTTTGTAAGGTAGAAATGTTCGAGGTCGGCTTGCTGCTCGTGCTGGTGCGGATGTTAGTCGACAAAAAGGTCTTCTTTCCGTTTTTGCTCCTGGGGCTGCTGGCCGAGATTAAGTTTCAAACCGTTCCCGTAATTGGCCTCTTGTTCGTGGCCCTGCTGATGCTCGACACGAAGCCGTTGCGGGGGGCGATGACGGCAGGAGTCGCCGGGTTACTTGGTTTTCTCTCGGGTGCGTTGCTGCCGTTGCTGGCGGTGTCCCCGGCTACGTTGCTCACGTGGAATAAAGCCCGTTTTGCCAACATCGAACATGTCATCACCCACTATTGGCAGGAACATTACCAGCCGTTGTACAAGGTACTGCTCACCGGTGGCGCGGGCGTCACGTTGGCGGACGTTCGTACTTTCAACGCCGTTGGTGCGATTTTCTTCGTGGCGCTCCTGGTAGTTTTGATCCGCGGGTGGAGTGCCCGGGAAAATGCCGCCAAGCGCGACCTGGGGTTTCTCGCGGCGATTTCGTTCGGGTTACTCTTCAACCTGCTTTGTTCTCCGATGTCGCAGACCAATGCGTTCATCTTTTTCGTGCCGATCATTGCCTTGATCTTTGCCCTGAACCCGTACGGCGGTTCGAAAACTACGCTGGCGTTGCTGCTGGGCGCGTTCTTCTTGATCTCGATTCAGTACTCTGACCTGGTGCCTCACGGATGGAATATGTGGGCGCGCTACTGGGGCCTGAAACCGTGGGGGCTCGTTTTGCTGCTGGCGGCGGTGGTGAAGGACGGATTGCAAAAACCCTCCTTCATTCCGATTTCCGAAGCTAAGAATCTACCCGGCTTCTGGATGTTGTCGCAGCGGCTGCGGTAGTTCCGGTCACCAATCTATAGGACCGTAGTCCTTGAGGAATTTTCCGAAAACGTGTTTGCCGGTAAGAATGCCGTCGAAGAAAGGATCGCAGACGCGCGCGGCGCCGTCGACGATGTCGAGCGGCGGCTGGAAATCGTGGACCTGCTGCTTGAGTGCGGAGAGCGCCGCCGGATCTTCATCGGTGACCCAGCCGGTATCGACGGCGTTCATAAAGATTCCCCTTTTCGCCAAGTCACTGGCCGAGGTGTGGGTCAGCATGTTGAGGGCGGCCTTAGCCATATTGGTATGAGGGTGGCGATCTGCTTTCTTAAAGCGGTGGAATTTCCCTTCCATCGCACTGACATTCACGATGTGTTTTCGCCCGGTGTTATCGCGGCTCATCAGCGGCGTGAGCTTGCTGCACAGTACGAATGGCGCCACCGCATTTACCAGCTGCACTTCCATCATCTCGGCCGCCTCCACGTCGCCAAGCTTCAGGCGCCAGCTATTGGTCTGCCGCAAATCCACCTGCTGTAGATCGCAGTCGAGTTTGCCCGTCGGAAAGATCTCTCCGAGCTCGCTCGGCTCATCGTACGCGTAAGGAATTTGCGACAGTTGCGCGGACGCCCGCAAACCGATGCCGGGCGCTTGCGAATGAAACGAAGCTACGGGTAGCGACGAGCTCGCGGTCGTCGGCAGCACTAGCGAAGCCAGCTGCGCTTTACACTTTTCAGCGCTGTTGAGCAGCGTCTGTACTTCTACGGGCAGGCTCGCCACGCCGCGGAGTTCGTTCTCCATCAGGTGCGCATAGAAACCGGGCGGGCGTCGCACCGTTTGTGCGGCGTTGTTGATTAAGATGTCCAACCGTTCGACCGTGTTGCAGAGATGCCGTGTGAAGATCTCGACGCTCGGAATGTGGCGTAGATCCAAACCGTAAACTTCGAGGCGTTGGCCCCACTCCCCAAAGTCTGCTTCGCGCGAAAAACGCATCGCGGAATCCACCGGAAACCGTGTGGTTGCAATCACGCGGGCGCCGGCGCGCAACATCATGAGTGTGGCTTGGTAACCAATTTTAAGCCGCGAGCCGGTGATGACCGCAACCTGCCCGTGCAACGATGCGGTTTGAAACCGTTTGCGGTAGTTCAGCACCGCGCACGGCGCGCACATCAGATCGTAAAAGAAATGTAGCTTCGTGAATTCAGATTTGCACACGTAACAGTTGCGCGGCGTGGATAGCACGCGGGCCTCTTCCTCGCGGGGCTGCTCGCCCGCGGTGATCTGCGCGGGCGCCTGAAATACGCCGAACCGCGCCTCGCGGATTCCGGTCGTGGCGCGGGCCTGCCGATCCGCCTCCTGTTTTTTCTTGCGACGGGCGGCGTAGAAGGCCCTGTGCTGTTTCTGAATCGTTTCTTTGTTGGGCCGCGAGAACTGACCGGCCGCTTTGGTTAGGGCAAGCAACTTGTCGTAGTCCACCGATGCCGCCAGCGACGCATTTTCCGCGAGTTTCGCTAGCAGATCGATGCAACGATCTAGGTCTTCGTTTGAGATATTGGCCATCCGCTAATGCGATCTAGCACGGAGCGAGGTCTTACGGGGATAAGAACGTCAATTGGTCTAGTGCTCACTGAGCAAGACCACCCGTCAGTTCCTTTAACCGGGGGTTTAGTACCCATCGGGCGATAAAACGGGCTCCGGATTCGGACAGATGGGCTTTATCCCAAACAATAATGTCCTGTTTCAAATCCGGGCCGACCGTGGTGAGGCAACCTTGTTGGTTACAAAGCGAGTCCCTTAAAGAGAGGTAAGAAACCCCACGTTCGGCAGCGCTAGTTTTTAAAGTTCTGTCCCACAGTAAAGACACGCTATTGACGCCAGCGAGACTTCTTTGGGGGATGCGAGAGTGTTTCTTCATAAACTGATCCCTAAGGAAGCGAGGCAGATCTTCAGTCCACGTGGGGATTTGGCCAATCAGGATGATTTTCGTTGCGCTCGAAGCCTTTAGCTCGCTCAGCCGCGCCATAATTTTTTCTTCGTAGCGGTCTGCGAGATTACCGGAGTTGGGACGGGCATGGGACCAAAGATAAAAGTTGAGAAAAACTACCAACACGTCCGGTTTGATCTCCCTTATCGAGTTGAGCGTGAATTGCTCAAGGTCCTGGCAACGAGGAGAGCCGGGAGCGGAGGCAAACATTCGACAGCCGGCGAATGTCAGTTGGCCAAAGTTCCATAGCTTTTCTTTTAGGAGGGGGCGTAGACCTTCGGCAAGGTAAGCGGCGTGGGAGTCCCCGACCAATAAAACGTAAGGGTTACCGGGGAACTCGCGGGCCGTGCATCTTCGCTGGGCAAAGGCTTGAGAGCCATGCTCCAATAAAAAACAGCCATGGTGACGCCAGAACTCGGCTTCGGATTTTCCCTGAAGGTAGTTATAGTTGGCCAGAACTCTGCTTTCGGTTTGAAGCGGGCTCTCAATTTTATTCTGGAAGACCAAGGCACCTAATAGAATTGGAAGGCCCATCAATAAGGTCCCCGGAATGAGAAAGCGCCATGAGTTCGCTTTTCGAAGGTTTCGAATCGGCCTTTCTACCAGGGAGAAAGTCAGGGCGGACAGCAACAGGCTGGCCGCAAAGCACACGACTCGATCCCTTGCGCTAATGTCGGCGGTTCGAACAACGTGAGCGAACGAGAATAAAAGCCAGTGCCACAGGTAAAGGGGATAGCTAATTAGCCCGATCCCTACTAGCCACGAGCGTGACAGCACTTTACGGTTTAGCCAGCACCGGGAACCGGCACCGATGATTAGAGAGCTGCCGACCACTGGAAAAAGAGCTCGCCAGCCAGGAAAATGCGCCCCATCGATCCCGTAGACTACGCAGCCAACGAGTATTGCCGCGCCCAGGATTGAACCGAGGTTTCTTGCGAGGGATTCTCGATTGCCGGCCAAAAATACGAGTAAGCCCCCCGCCGAAAACTCCCACAGTCTAGCCCAGGGAAAGTAGAAGGCTCCCGCGGCGTTTGATTTTATTAAAATGATGTTGGTAAGGAATGACGCAGCGGTGAGTAGTGCGATCAAAAACCAGACCTTAATTCGAGTTCGTGAACAGAGAAAGATCAGCGCCGGCCAAACCAAGTAGAACTGTTCTTCAACGGAGAGTGACCACAAGTGCATGAGTGGTTTGAGTTTGGACGCGGTATCGAAATATCCGGACTGACTATGACTCAAGAAGTTGGCGGCGAAAGCGCCCCCCGCCGCAACCTGTTGGCCGAGGTTGCGATACTCATCGAAAAGCAGGGTAAACCAGCCAATAGTTAGGGCGACCGTCAGCGTAATAAACAAAGCCGGAAAAAGCCGAAGTCCCCTTCGTCCGTAGAAATTCAAAAAGCTGAACGAGTCGTCGTTAATTTCGCGGAGTAGGTTTCCGGTTATGAGGTAACCCGATATGACAAAAAAAATGTCGACGCCTACAAAGCCGCCGGTGAAATGCTTTGAGGTGTAATGAAATAGTACGACCGAAAGAATGGCGATCGCACGAAGGCCGTCGATATCGGCTCGATAACCATCCGAGAGGGAAAGCGTTGATTTGGCGTCGGGCAACACCCCTGGTGATCGGCGTAAATCCTAAATTTCCTTAGGTTTTTCTGGGTGGGCTTGGCGACCCTATGCACCGAGGGGGGCAAGGCGGGGGAGATTGGTGCGCCGGCCCGGACTTGAACCGGGGGCCCGCTGATTAAGAGTCAGCTGCTCTACCAACTGAGCTACCGGCGCACACTGCAACAAACGTTCAGCTTCCACTAAGGGTTCGGATGTAATTCAACGCGTTGATTTTGTCTAGGAAAGGCTGCGGTATCATTAGCCATGCGCCTGATTTGGTTGTTATCCCTCATTTTGGCAGTGGCCGGGAAATCCGTGACCCTAAAGTGTAACTTTGGGCTGGCCATGCTGGCGGAGGCGGATACGCCGCACGAAGAGTTGATCGTGGGCACCTACGCCAAATTGCTCGAAACTCTGGGCGGCGCGCACCTTACGGATTCGCTTTTGGATAAGGTCGTTACTTCGGGTGATCCGTTTTTCCTGCACGATGACTTGGGGTTGGATGCGCTGCAACGGAACCTGCGCGAGTTCGAGCGGCTGCTTAAGACCAAGGGTTGGGACGTTCCGACCACCCGGGTTCTGCTCATCGAGCAGCTTAAAAACCGGCGAGCCGGACGTGAGCAGGCCGTTCGGGAAACCGAA
>JAYUBV010000556.1:0-3896 GCA_043740655.1 Pseudomonadota bacterium
TTTCGGGGAAAAACTGTCCGAAGGATAGTGGCCAATCCGGAACGGCAAGTCCCGAGCCGGTGCCGGTGACCAGCGCCCCCGCCGCCAAAAGAAAAATAGTCGCTAAGACGACGACAATCGCAAAACGATTCACCCAGAGAGGGGCCATTTACTACTCCTTGCGCGGCGTCGGGGCCGAGATAGACCCGGCCATCGGCCTCTTTTTCTTGAACATCGTCGGACGGCCTAACGTAGGGCGGGGCCTGGAGGCAAACACGAGAGCAAAGCACAGAAGCAGACCTAGGATCCAAAAACGTTGCAACCTATTCTCATCGGCCGTGAAGGTGACCCCACGTCCGACCGCCAGCGCGCGCTTGCGCACCACTAGCTCTAAAAACAAAACTCCCAGGAGCAAAGCTCCTAGGAGTCCGTAAAAGATGAGCTTGTACTCGGTCACTTATCAGCCTTGGCCACCAAAGCTGAACTCGATCGGAGCGGAAGCACCGGTAGCCGTTACCGTGACCTTAGCGGTCTTAGTTCCAAGCTTCTCGTGCCACGCTTCGAGGGTGTACTCGCCAGCCGGGAGGTTAGCGATCGAGAACGCACCGTTCTCATCGGTCGTCGCGAACCACGGATGATCCATCACGCCGACATACGCCTGCATCCAGCCGTGAACGTCGCACTTAACGCGAACCATGGTCTCGGGCTTAGTGAAGGTCTTCTCGATGGTTTGGCCCTTAGTCGCCATGCCCATGTTGAAGCCGGGATTCGTTTTCGGCATTGCGTGCACGTTGTGCAACGTGGCGTCGCTGTTCAGGATCTTGATCGCCTGGCCGGTACGGATACCGAATACGTGCGGGTGATAAACGCAGCCCGCTTGGTCGAACGTGATCGCGGCCGGCTTGTCGGTCGGGATGGCTTCTTTTTTCACGCCTTCTTTAACGTAGACGAAGACGTTGGCGAGATCGCCTTTGCCGGAAACAACGACGTCACCTTTAGCGACCGGCGTTCCGTGGGCTTTTTTGCAGATCGGATCCGCTTCCATCTTGATGTTTTCCGTCTTCGGCGCTTTGCCTTTGAAGACGGCTTTTCCGGTCACGTCGGCGCCGAAGGCGGGGAGGGCCAAGGCAACCAAAAGCGCGACTGCTTGAGTATATTTCATGAATAAACCCTTTCGTGGTGTGGTTCAATTTGTGGGGATCTTATAGGGGGGGAGCCCCCCCCTGGCAACCGTTCATTTAAGGGGATTTACAGCAGATAGCGGTTCGCGTTAGCTCTCGCGCCAGGGGCTGCCGAAGGTGGCCGCGACGGGCATTCGACGCCCCGTTCCAAACGCTAGGGACGTGATCCGAAGCACCGGCGGAAGTTGGCGCCTTTTATACTCCGAGGCGCCAAAAAGTCGGTGGAAGGTTTCCCAGTCCTTGCCCTTAGCCGGGGGGAGCTCCATCCCCTCGACCACTTTCTGGACCTGCCGGTCCAAGGTGGCGTAGGGGGGAAGGCTATCCTGATCCTTTTGATTGGGACGCAGCTCGGCCGTGGGGGGCCGGGTGATAATCCGTTTAGGAATGTAGTTCTCTTCCGCGTTGTAAAACTCGGCCAGCCGATAGACGTCGTCCTTCACCAGGTCGCCCAGCAACGCCAGCGCGCCGGAGCTGTCGCCATAAAGCGTAGCGTACCCCATCGCGATCTCGCTTTTATTGCTGGTGTTGAGCAGCAGACGGTTGCTTTTATTGGCAATCGCCATCAGCCAGGTCATGCGGATGCGGGGCTGCAGGTTCTCGTTGGAGACTCCTAAAAGCGGCTGCCCTTCACTTTCGAGCCACTGCCGTTCGTACGTCGTAAAGACGGGCTCGATGGAAATGGTTTGCGTTTCGATTCCCAGCCGTCCGCCCAGCTCAAGGGCATCCGCCAGGCTGTCGTTGGAGGTGAACCGGCTCGGCAGCAGAATGCCCAGCACGTTGGCATGGCCCAACGCCTTCACCGCGATGCAGGCCGCAACGGCGCTATCGATGCCGCCGCTCAATCCCAAAATCACGCGCGATACGCCGATCTTTTTCGTGTAGTCGCTTAAGCCTAGCTCTAGCGCTCGGGCGATCCACTCGGTGCGCGACTTGGGTAACTTGGCCACGCGGCCCGGCGTTTTCAAATCATTTACCACCACGGCCTCTTCGAAGGCCGGGGCCGAGGCCAAAACCTTACCCTGCTTAGAGATCACCACGCTGCCGCCGTCGAAGATCAAATCGTCATTGGCGCCGACCTGACTACAGTACGCCACGCCGACTTTGTATTTGGTGGCGATGCTCTTTAGCAGCTCTAGGCGCTCCGCCGGTTTGCCGACGTGAAATGGCGAGGCCGACAAATTTAGCAGCACATCCACTTTTTTCTTTTTTAAGCTGGCGAGCGGATCGTGTGCGTAGGGCCGGGCAAGGTACTTAGGCTGATTCCAAATCTCTTCGCAAATACTGATCGCAAAGCGGGTCTTGTCCTGATCAAAGGTCAGCAAGTCTTTGTCGCCGGCCTCGAAGTACCGTTCCTCGTCGAAGATGTTGTAGTACGGCAGCAACGTCTTGCGGTAGACCGCTTCGATTTTCTTTTTACGCAGCAGGGCTGCGGAATTAAAAAAAGGTTTCCCGGTTTTTGCAGGGTTACGCTCGACGAAACCAGCCACGATTGTGATACCGTCGGCGAGCTTAGCGAGGTCGTTCAGCACCGCCAGGTTGGCGTCGACGAATCTATCGTAGCAAAGCAAATCACGCGGCGGATAGCCGGTGGTGAACAGCTCGGGCAAAAGCAAAAGGCCCGCCCCCTGTTTCTTGGCCTGGGCGACGGCGTGTTTTGCTTTTTCGATTTGTTTCGAAAAGGCGCCAATTTTGGAATTGATCTGAGCGACCGCTAACTTCACCGTGACACCTACGGATCCACTTCACCCGTCGATTCTCCCGCCGGAGGAGCCGTTTGGCCCGTCGTCGGAGGCGACGTTTGAGCCTTCTGGGTCGTGTTGCGGGTGGGAGTGAACGTTTTTTCAAATTCTTCCGGAGAAAGGCCACCTTCCTCCCAGAGGCTCCTCATATACGGCTCGCGGGCCTGAAGTCAAGCGGATTGCTCCTCTACGATGTCCGGAGCGCCCTGGAGCATGGGGAAGTAGCGGACGAAATGGGATTCATCGCGGTTGGGCTGAAAGCGCGAAATCCACGGAAACACACTGGGAAAAGTTACCGCCAGACCTAGGATCAGCAGGATGGGCACCAGCGTGGTCAAGGTGGCGCGTGAAATCTTAGTGCTAGAAAGCCAGTTCCGTTTGCCCGACAGCGACGCTTCAGCCACGCGCAAAGACAACTCGTGCGAAACGCCCGGAGAGGCGATCATCGCCAGAATTTCGCGTACCTGACGAATCTCTTTTTCGATCACCTTGCATGCTTGGCACGTTTCCACGTGGAATTTGATTTCGTCGTGACGGCCCGCGGGTAATAGCGCTTCGATGTAGTCCGACAGCGAGCTTTGGGCAAAAAAGCAGCTCATCATAACGTTTTCTCGCTGGTGGTTTCTCGGCGGCGGGAGTCGGTCACTACGGGTTTGGGGCCGTGAAATTTCTCGGCGCATTCGCGGCGTCCGCGGTGTAACCGCTGGCGGTACACGCCCCAGCGCAGCCCCAAAATCTGGGCGGCCTCTTCGTCGTCAAACTTCAGCAGGTCGCGCAGCACGAGGGGAAATCGGAAATCCGATTCGAGCAGCTTCAGCCGGTCGACGATCGTCTGCGCCCAGTCCCGCTCACCCTTCAGCTTGGTCCATTCGCCGATTAGGTCGGTTTCGATCTTGGGGAAGTAGCGCGTGTCGCGTCCCAAGCCGCCTTCGCCGGGGTTCATCTGGCCGTGCTTTTCGATGTGGCCACGCGCCAGCTGGAAAAGGATGACCTGCTT
>JAYUBV010000557.1:0-3888 GCA_043740655.1 Pseudomonadota bacterium
CTGCGCGCGATCTTCCTGGATTGCCCCAAAGCCCATGCGCGGACGATCGTTTGGACCCACTTCGCCGCCCTTGGGATTGAGCACGTACTCGCCACCGGCGTTAGTCGTGGCGATGATCGTGGCGTTACGCGCGTTTACGCGAACCGTACGGTCGCCGCCGCGGCTCGTGGAGTTCAGGCGTTCAGAAACGGTGAACACGCCGCTGTCGAGCAAACCTAACAACGCCTGCTGCACCTGCGGGCTCGCTTTTTCAAGCTCGTCGAAGGCCAACACGGAGAACGGATTCTTCCGCAGCGCCTCGGCGATTTCGGCCAAAAACTTTGCGGGATCGCCCTGCGCGTAACGGGTCATCTCGATACGCTTGAAGGGAAGCCCCATGTACTCGGCGTAAGCGCGGGCGCTTTCGGTTTTACCCGTGCCCGGGGGGCCGGCGACCAGAATGCGGATGGCCGGCTTCGTTTCTTCGTGTACGCCGGCGTAGAACTGACGCGTCAGCTGCACCAAGGCGGCCTTCAAACTCCTCTGACCGATGACGTACTGTTCAAGCCCCGCTTCTAATCCGTCGATCTTGGCCTTGAGCTTTGCCGGAATAAAGAACGCTTCGTCCAGTTGATAAAGTCGTTGCGCGGCTTCGCGAATATTGGCTTGGGTTAGCGTAGCGTCGAAAGTGCCGGTCAATTCCATCATCGAATGGGCGTAGTCGAGCAGCGCGGTGGTTTTCGCGGGCTGCGCGCCCAGCGCGTTGTACTTGCCCGACAATTCGATGGCGTAATCCAGCACGGCCTTTTCGGGAACCGGTTTGCCGTTCGTGGTCGACCAGGCCCGAAGCGCCTTGTTGATGCCTTCCCCCTCGGGCGCCTTCTTCGTCACGAGTGTGAACCGGCGCATGAGGGCCGGGTCCCCGGCGAACGCGTTGAAAAACTCTTCTTCCGTCGTCGTGGAGAGGATGCGAATGCTGCCATCCGACAACGCCGTTTTCAAAAACTGGAAGATGCCGTTCGGATTGCCTTCCGACGTGCCCGCGCCGATGAGGCTATGGATTTCGTCGATGAAAAGCAGGCAGGGGACGCGGCGGCACGCTTCGACGAGCGTGTTCAGTTTGGCTTCAAACGTACCGACGTACTTCGTGCCGGCGGTCATGCCCATGCCGTCGACGGTGTACACGCGGGTAGTGCGCGGAACTTCCGGATACTCGCCGCGGGCGATGCCCGCGATGAAGCTGCGGATCATCTGC
Source organism: Pseudomonadota bacterium (assembly GCA_043740655.1). Lineage (GTDB taxonomy): Bacteria > Bdellovibrionota > FAC87 > UBA2466 > UBA2466 > JBGSST01. The sequence goes on from JAYUBV010000557.1 coordinate 1,235, forward strand.
GTCTTGCCCGTGCCCGATTCGCCGACCAGCGCGATGCTGCCCGCTTCACGTTTGCCCAGAGCTATGCGCATATCCTGGATCGTCTGCGGATCCATCGCCGGAAATACCGTATCGGGGTTGGCCCGAATTTCGGCTAACGCATCCACGAACTTTTTGTCAGTGTCGCCGACCGGATCGGAGACGTCACTGCCGCTGCCGTCGGAATTTTTTTTGGAATTGCCGACCCGGAAGCGGGCCTCGCCGCCAAGGTGATCCAGGTCCACCTGACGTACGAATCCTTTCAGCGTGAGGATGCCATTGTCGATTGAGACCGCCCGATCCAGTTTTTCCTTCGCCTTATACTCTAGGCGAAAAGCAACGCCATCTTCACGGACAATCCAGGTCTCGCCCTCTCCGACGGACTTTGAAGACGACTCGCTGCCGCCGCCCACCGTGATGCTATGACTCATGGAATGCGATTTACTGCCGCCTTCGTACTGGAAGCTTAAGACGGCGTAAGTTTTTCCGCCGTGCTGAAAATCGTGGCGCGTGTAGAGGTAGCTGTTATCGCCGGCGCGTTTCACCTTCGTGTAGTCGGCACCGACCACGCGGGTCTTGCCTTCGGACGTCACCAGGTGCACACCCTTGTCGGTTTCAAAGATAGCTATGGGGGGAAGCACGTTGCCATCGAGGCGAGGCCCGTAAAGGACCTTATCGCGAGACAGCGCTACCGCGCGTCCGGCTTTGGGCAAGAAGTAGGTCAGCTGAGAGCTACCGTACGTGCGCACGACCAGCCGATTGCCATTCGCAAAGGGGTAGATCTCCCGCGGGGTGACTACGGAAAGCGAATCCAAATTGACGTTCGGCCCTTGGCGCGTGAGGCGGAGAACGCCGTCGTGGAGGGTGACCAGCTGCGAATCCAAAGGGTAAGCCCGGAGATCGATTAGTTCCGACTTGCCGTCGTCCCGGATGATGTAGGTCTCGCCCGTCATGTCGTCGACCGGCTGCCCGTACTTTAGGCTGAGCAGCAGGTAAGTATGGTCGGCAGTGTGGAAATAGTGCGAGCTAAAATCGATGACCGGGGGCTGCCCCTTAAGCGCTAGCCGCGCGGTCTCGGGGCTGAGCTTTTGGTAAGTGCCGGTTTCGTTGACGAACCAGATGCCCTTCGGCGTGAAGAACACCGCGATCTTAGCCGGCTCATTGACCGGCGGAACCTCGGCGACTTCGCGGGTGAGGGAGGTTTCCTCTCCGCTAGCGAGGTTGTTCTTGAAGACGATGTTTTTTCCCTGGTCATCATCCTTAAAGATGATTTCGTTCCCGTTGGAAAACTTGATCTTCGTTTCGGCCAGAGCGTTCGTTACGGACAGAACTACAAGCAGAACAGACAGCGCGAGACGCATCCTGTACCCCCACCTTCAGCAAATTGTTCGTTTCAAGAGACCCGTTGTAACTAAACGCGTTAACATTAAATGCTGATGCGCGTCAAAGCGTTAGCGTGGGTGGGTCTCAATTATGGGGGCGGAGCGTTTCTTACGGATTATCGCCAAAAACTTCACCGTCGATGGCGAAGTAACCGTCCTCGTGCCCGCTATTTTTCGGGTTTATGTGCACCCAGTGCAGAATCGCGCCTTCCGGTGACGCCGGGTAGTGGCCGGAAGGGGCATAGGAGGTGATGTAGTCACCGCAGGCTTCGACCTTCGCCCCGGCCTTGATGTTGTTGGGGAGTGAGCCGAACTCGTCGTTGTAGATGAGCTCGATCGTATCCCGGCTACCGTTGCCGATCCGGATACCGATGTGGGTATGGCTCCCCACCATCCGGCCCATCGCCATTACCTTGCCTACGATGTGGCCGCGGGCCTTGAACTGGTTTGGAGTGTTTTGCTTCCACTCCAGGATCTGCGGGACGTTGACGTTGAGTACGTCCGTACCGTCGTAGCAGGTGGGTACTGCCACCGCGAAGGCCGGAAGACCGATTACAAACCAGAACGTCCAAAGAAACTTTGAAGTTGCCAAGTTTTATCCCCCGTAAAGCAGTCAAAAGCATGCGGGGAGGCCCGTAAAGGTGATTCGTGTTTAGATTTGATTGGGCGTTATCAGTCGTCGTAACGAGGGCACAGGGTGCCCATCGCGTTACCAGCCAGCCCCGCTATGCAGGCGACAACAGGCCTGCTGCCAATAGTCGTGGCCGGAGGCCGCTTGGCACGGCCGCGGCAATTGCTTAGTACAGGCGACGTAGGCGGGTAGAGTACGGCAACGCACTTCCACCGCATCGAGGTCGTTCAGTTTCGCGTCTTTCCCGCCGATCTTTTTCAGGACCGCAACTGCCCGACGGTATTCATGGGAAGGATTCGCGTTTCCGCCCTTAAGCCGGCAACAGGCGCCATTCCAGTGCCAGCCGTCCGAAGATTTGCAAGCCCCCGCACTTTGGAAACACTTGGCGTAGGTTCCGCCGCTCCCGCAATCGACCTCAAGGGGATCCTGACCGCTCACCGCGCAGGAAGGGCCCACCAATTCTACAATGGCGCGAGCCTTTTTTACCTGAGGAGGCGCACCGGCGCCGGAGCCCTCTAGCCGACAACAGGCGTTGTCCCAGTGGATCCCATCCTTAGTTTTGCAGCTGCCCAAGCTCTTTAAGCAGGCCCCGTATCGCTCATACGTCGAACAGGAGACCTGAG
>JAYUBV010000558.1:0-1081 GCA_043740655.1 Pseudomonadota bacterium
GGTTATTCCTCAGTGGCCGATTCTGCCGAAGCCGGCGCCCGCGAAGCTTTACGGGTGTCGGTTTTATTTCCACGTTCTACCGTTCGTTCTCCGCTTTCCGCAACCGCGGTACTGGGCCCTGAAGGCTCGGGGTTTTCCGGGTTGCGCGCTACCGTATCGCCGCCGCCCGAGACTGTCCCTTTTCTTAAGGAGGCCCCGGCTTTGCGGCGCCACCCCGCCCGCTCGTCGGCTGGTTCGAATAATTTTTTGAAAAAGTCGTCCTTCAGGCTGCTCGCTTTTTTGGCGTCGGCTGACGCATTGGGTGCGCCCCCGAAGAAAGCGCCAGACTTGTCTAGCGCGGAGGATCCGACGGAAGGACCCCCTCGCCGTGCCGTTTCGTCGTAACCAATATTTTGTCCTGCGCCGGGCGCGCCAGGGCCAAGATTGATTACGCCGGGGGCGCTGGCTACCGCTGGGCCATCGGGCTGGATAGGCGCCACTTCCGGTAGGCCGGGGGCCGGAGGCGGTGCGCCCTCGGGGCCGTCGCCCAGACTGCCGTAGAGGGGATCGGACGCTTTACTGGTGCGGCCGGCAGCCGATCCTGCAGCACCCGTTCCTGGATTTTTTCGAAAGGCAAAAGGAGAACTTCCGGATTTCGCGCCGCCGCCACGGACTCCGCTGGAATTTACGCCGGAGCTGCCCCCGCCTCTCGCTACTGCATTGCCGCCTTCGGCTCCGCCGCCCTCGCCTTTGCTATCGCCACCGCTCTTGTCGCCGTCTTTGGGTTTGCTCGGCTTGCCGAAAACTGTTTTGTCGCTTTTGAGATCGAGAAAGCGGCTCTCATCGCTGCCTTTGACGACGTACTCTTTTTGATCGGGCGAGTATTTCCATTTCCCGTCGTTATCGAAACTAGCTTCGCGCATCGCCTGGCAGCCGCCATCGCTCCAACCTTGACTCGCGCTCACACCACCGCCCGCTTGCCCTTCGTTGACGTCGCCGACGCCATTGCCGCCATTGTAACCGGGCGGGCGATTGAGAAAAGTTTGTCCGGTAACGGCCGCAACATCCGCGATATTTAAAAATCCATTGGGGCCGGGAGCGA
>JAYUBV010000559.1:0-3880 GCA_043740655.1 Pseudomonadota bacterium
ACCGGTGGTTTGCAGAATCCAGCGATCCGCCAATACGTAACCCGCACGGTTGCTAAACTTCTTCGTTTTTTCGTGGGACCACTTCTCGAGTTCTACGTAGCGCTTTAGAAAGGCCAGGCCGAGGAAGAAAAAGAAAGTGAAGGCCAGAAACCAGGGAGTCAACCGTACTCCCACGGCAGCGCCACCGGCGACTAAACGATTAACGTAAAAACTCGTGAGCAGCAGCACGTCGACGATGGGCTCACGGTTCAAGAACAAGGTGTAGATCAACGTGAGCACGGAATAAAGCGCCAGGCAGGCCGCGAAGCCAGGCGGCAAGAAATTGACGGCCAGCGTGGTCGCGGCGACTAGACAGATCGGAATGGCCCAGTAGCCGAACCAAAGCGGCACTTTGCCGGAAGCGAAAGGGCGGTATTTTTTCTCCGGATGCTTCCGATCACGTTCCACGTCGATGATATCGTTGAGCAGGTAGACCGATGAGGCGCACAGCGAGAAGGCCACGAATGCAACAAGGCAGCCCTTAAGAATATCTGCCTGAAAAATGTTGTGCGCCATTACCGCGGGCAGGAATAGCAAAACGTTCTTCGACCACTGGTGTGGTCGCAGCGTTTTCAGCACAAGGAGCAGATCGATTTGCGGATCGTAAACCTCTTGAAAGGCTTCGGTCTGCGCGGTTTCTTTGCGTTGTGGTTTACCCATGCCGTCTCCGTTTACGAGTAGTCATCCCGCCGGGCCATTCGTAGTAAGAACGGCCGCGCTACGAAGAAGCAGCAGGAAAGAATCACGGTACTATTCAAAATGGATCCTAGATCCGCGCCGAGGCCAATGAGCGGCCCCATTAGCGAAATGTAGGGAAAGTAAAATTTGTCTCTGAGAATGGTGAAGGAGAGGAGTTCCACCCCGGCAATCAGGATTCCCATGCCGCCAGCCACCAAGTACATAAACCCAAAACCGAAGTTCATATAGGCTTCCGCCAGGAAGCCCACACCGACGGATGTTTGAAAATCGTCCGACGACAGAACGCTATAAGTTCGGCCAAACTTATTCCAAAAATTCCGCCCCGGTTTATCGGCCCAGAGGGCACGGGGGATGAACATGTAAGGGATACTATTGTAAGTATCACCATTCCAGAAGGGAACCACACTCGGAGTCATGGCCAATACGCGCTCCAGCGAGTCGTCACCGACGCGGTTGAAACCGCGGAGTACCGATTGTCCGCTACTTTCTTCCTTTTCAAAAACACCGGTTTCGTCCGCGTCGGGATCTATATATTTCAAACTGAAAAGCTGGAAGAGATAGCCGAGACGTTCCACGTATCCGGAATTCTCTCCCATTTCCAGGCTAAGAAAGGTTCGATAGGGATGCTTGATATTTTGAAGCATCGATAGGAATACGGTAAAAGCCAAAATGGCGATGAAATACTTTTTTCGATTGTGGAGAAAGGAATAGACGAAGAGAAAGCTCGCATAGTTACCGAACATGGTCAGAAATCCGTTCGATAGGAAACCGACCATCGAGACCATCGGAATCGCCAAGCGCGCCCAAAAAATCATACGAGGGTTCTTCGGGCAGTCGGCGCAAATCACGAGGAGAATCTGAGCGGAGGCCATGGCGAAATGGATGATGACGAGGGAACTCGGAAGAAGATTTGGAATCCACGGAATCAAGCAAATGTAGAGCATGATCCAGCGCAGGTGGCCGGGCTGCAGCGTAAGGTCATTGAATTTGCGTTTACGCAGCTCCGCCGGCACGAAAACCCTGCATGCCAGATGATAGGAGACGATCATGCAGAGGGTGCAGATCAGTAATTCCCGGGAGGCTAGAATCCAACCCAGGGATAGGGCCTTGGTCTTCGAAAGATTTTCGATCTCGTTGAACTTTGTTACGGAAAAACCGACAAAGTGGCTCGCTAAGATGAAGTTAAGGTAGTTCTGTGACTTCAGGATGAGGCCCAGCAGGAACGGCGCTATCTGCGCAATGGAAACCAGGAGTAACCAGTTGTAACCACGGCTGTCCTCGCCAACTCCAACATAAATACGCAGCGCCGCAATAACGCAGGCCGCCCCAAAGAGCATCGCCAACATGCGCGGGTTCAATAGTCGTTCGGAAGGTCGTTGAGTGATTTCCATGAATGGATGGGGAATGGCTCTCAATCCCTCGGGGATTTCAGGCCTTAGACCGATACGTAGTAGTCCATATGGCGCTACTACTGTCCGTTTTTTGTCTTTTCTATTTCGGTGCGCTATTCCCGTACGCCTTCTTCCGCCACGATGACTGGCTCATCGTGCATAACGGGACATTACTGACGGGGAACTGGAGCAGCGCGTGGAGCCCCACCTTGACGCATGGGGCCGTGGAACGAGTTTGGTTTTTTCGTCCCTTGTTTAAGTTTAACGGATTTTTGTTCTGGCGGCTCTTTGGCGAGCAATACTATTTTTGGCTGATCGCCGTGCTATTTTTCGTAGTTGCCGCGGTGTACCTGGCCGCCCAGTCCCTCACTTATTTTTCTGCCACCCAGAAAAAGGCCGTCACCTTCGTATCTCTATTCGTGTGTGCGCCACTGATTCACTTCGGTAGTCTCACCTGGATCGGCGAAGGGCTGATGAATGGCCCGCAACTTTTCTTACTCGCGCTTAGCCTATGGGCATTTTTGAAAGCGGTCTCGCTACGCACGTCGATCATGACCGTGCAGAAGGCACTACCCTACTCTTTGATATCACTCACCGCCTTTACGGTCTCGCTCGGACTGAAAGAGTCCAGCGTATTTCATACCGCGTTGCTGCTCGCGGTCATGTGCGATTCGCGATTCGGTCGTCACGATCGAAAACAAATCGTACGCGTGCTTTTCCCCTACGGCGTAATCGCCGCGATTTATCTCGGGGTGCGCTTGCTCTTGTTGCCGATTAACAGCGATTACGTAATGCGCACGTCGTGGGTGCACCTGGGCGTGCCCGCAGTGTACTTTCTCATCATTCTCGGTAGCCCCGCCTTCCTGATTTTTCTGTTTGGCGCCTTCGAGAATGAAATAAAAAAATCCCAGCCGTTGCAGGCAATCAAAGAGCACTTCTTTTACTTGGTGTACTTCGGGATTTCCATTCTCCCTTACCTAGGCCAACCGTTCTTTTCCGTAGGTTGGCCATTGCTACCGGGATTTTTTTTCCTTTGGTTACTCGCCACGCGTACGAAACCGATGCTGCCAGCCGCCCGGACCCGCGTAGCCTTCGCGCTGTTGCTAGTGCAAATCATTCCGGCCGGCAGTTACTTGAACTATCTACGCTGGTGGGAATGGAAGGCCCCGCAACGGGCGCTGCTGACTATCACCGAGGCCGCCAACGGAATTACTGTCGACAAAATCACCGTCGCGGACTGTCGGGTGGCGCCGTACCTGCACCTGTCCTTCGATCGCGTAGTGACGCACTTCTCGGGGCTGGTCAGTCTCTGGATCGTTAAGACGGGACGCAGCGTGGTGGTAGAAGGGCTCGCTTGCGACGATCTCACGCGTTACCGCGCGGGAGAAAACGAAATCGTACTACGGTGGAGTTTCCCGGACCTTCAGGTGCTCAGGGCTCCTCTTCAGCTTGAAGCTCAACTAGCAGAGCTCCTGATTCGACCGCCTGGCCTTCCTTCACGGCGATCTGAGTCACTTTCCCCGCGCCCACTGAACGGATCTCGTTTTCCATCTTCATCGCCTCCATCACCATGATCGGCTGGCCGGCTTCGACTACGTCCCCCACCTTAACGTGAATTTTGGCAATTTTTCCGGGCATTTTTGCGGTGATGACGTTCTCATTAGCCATCTCCTGACCACGCAACGAGCGAACGATGCGGCGGTATTCACTCTCCAGGTGCATCGACACGTTGCCGTCGGGCAACCAGATCG
>JAYUBV010000560.1:0-3872 GCA_043740655.1 Pseudomonadota bacterium
CTTTTCTCGTCATTTACCTCGTCAAATAAATTCGCCAAACGCTCCCCGAAAAGGAACGCAACCCGCACGCGGACTTGGCGATAGTTCGGCCACGCGAATGAAAAGTTGAAGACGGATACCCACCCAACGCTACGGCCGCCGCGCGGAACGTCGTCAAAGACGCCGGCCAAAAAATGCCGCGGACGACGTGGTAACTCCAGTCCCCGCCTTACCAACCAGCGGCCGTCGAAAAACGAAGCCCACCCTTTAGCATCCCTTACCAACAAAGCGGCCGTCGAAAAACGAAGTCCACCTTTTAGCAACCCTCCCTTACCACCCCGCCGCTACCAACCAGCGCCCCCTCCTCACCCCCCGCGATTCGCCGGGCCGCTGCCCGTGCTTCTCGTCGCAATGACGACCAACCAGCCAGCCCTTTAATAACCCTTTGCGGTGGAGAAGCGAAAAAGGGGTAAAATTAGCGCAATGAAATCACGTTTAGTTTTCGCCGTTTTGGTTACGTTGCTTTTCAACCTCTCCGCCTTTGGCGAGCACGAAGGGGCGAATCCCAAACCGACGCCCGGCGGCACCGTCGGAGCTGGTAAGGAAGTCGTTCCCGCCGTCCCGCCACCTCCGTTGGCGGTTACTTTCCCCTGCGATTTAAAGGGGAAAAAGAACCCCGTCCTGCAAATCATCAGTCCGTCGTTGCTGCCCGGGGACAAAAAGTTGGTGAAGGACCTGATGGTAAAAGGAGTGAAGGGCGAAGCGTTCGTCGCCATTGAGGACACCAGTGGCAACACAAAAACGGACTACCTCAAACTGGTGCCCGGCACCGATGGCGACAAGTACCGCCTTAGCGTGCACAGCGATGGACTGATCCCCGGTCTGTTCGACTCGGAAGAAAAGTACGTGGAGTTCTTCCGCATGGGGGCGAAGAAGAAGAAGTTGGAAGAGCTTCCTCCCGGCAAGAACGACCGAGAGAAACAGGCAATCGAATTTCATAAAGGCCGCGTCGAAAACCAGATGACCAATTTGAAGCTGTACGCGGTGGAAGAGTTACGCACGAATAATATCAAACGGGAAGCGTGGGCCGCGATGAAACGCCCGCTGGCCGACGCCGACACCGAAAAAGTGGCCGTGGCGATCGACAGGGTTTTGGAAAAGCGCGAAGACAACGAGGCGTGGAAGGGAGCCATCGCCGCGTCCGCCAAGGGCGCCGCGTGGAAGTCCCACGCCGCCTGGCAAACGCTGCTAAAGAAAGTGGCCGAAGCGTACGGCACGTTGGCGGAATCAAAATACGCGGCCATCCGCAATCTGCCTTCTCTAGAGACGTACAAGGCGTTGATCGCGGATCCGGGCAGCGTGGAAAAAGAAAACGCGTTCGGGGAAGCCATCATTTACAACTACGGGGTCCGTCGCAGCCTGGAATCGATAGCTAAGTCCTACTGCGACGCCGTGAAAGAAGGAAAGGCGATGCACGTGTTGGCCGGCGACCTTTACGCGCTTAAGATCTTCGAACTGCTGCTTAAAGCCGCCGGGGAAAAAATTCCGCTCAAATTCCGGCAACAGGGACACGATTTCGAGATGCAGGAAGGGGTGCTCACCGACATCACGCCGTTGCCCGTCCCCAAGGTCATCGAGCAGGGTTTTGATCCGCGCCTGGTTGCACCAAAGCCGAAGGAATGAACAAAAGATCTACGATTTCCCCGTCCGCGCAGCCTCTAAGCCACCGTTTTCACTAAGTAAAATAGCCCGTATTCAGGGTGTGCGCTGGTCGCGGTTATGCATTTCCTATGGGTAGGTACTGTTCCGGGGGGGACACGATGCTACTCATCTATAGAACCATATGGCCGCGGCTCTTCTTTCTACTGAGCCTGTTTGTCAGTTTCCACGCTTGGGCGTGTAGCACCGGTGGCTGCACGAAGATGTCGGATCAGTCGATTCCAAGCTCTTCCTTTTCTTCTTCTTCTTCAGCGGCGACCGATACGTCTTATACTTTTTCGGATTCAGCGCCCGGCACGGCGGTTCCGGTGGCCAGCAGTGCCCCGCCCAAACTTGCCGCCGCGGTTAAGTATAACCCTGATAAACCGCCCGTGGATTTTGGCAAACTTGTCCGAGGAGATGCTTCGTGGCGAGGGGTGATGAAGGATAAGGGCGGCTCTCCGGCGGCTCGCCAGGAACACCAAGCGGTAATGGGTGGTAATTTGAATCGCGTGGCTTCGGATGGAGTGGTTTGGCCGGGCGCGTACCAAAAAGCCCGTGCGGCGGCCGGTGCTTCGCGAGTGCGCACGATTGCCACCGGCGGTGGCGAATAACTTAGAACGGAAGCTCCGGTTCGACCCTAGCGGACTTCGGTTTCGGAAGTCCTAGATGCTGGTACGCCAGCTCCGTGGCCATACGACCGCGCGGGGTGCGGCTTACAAAACCCAATTGGATCAAGAACGGCTCGTACATGTCCTCTAGCGTTTCGCGTTCTTCGCTTAATGCGGACGCCAGCGTGTCGATGCCGACGGGGCCGCCGCCGAATTTTTCGGCGATGGCGCGCAGGAACTTGCGATCCATCTGGTCCAGGCCGCGGGCGTCCACGTCGAGCATGTCGAGGGCAGCTTTGGAAATGGCTTGGGTGACGACCCCTTTGCCACGGATTTCGGCGTAGTCACGCACGCGGCGCAAAAGTCGGTTGGCGATTCGGGGCGTTCCGCGGGCGCGGGTGCTGATTTCGCCGATGCCTTCCATATCAAATTTGACCTGCAGGATTCCCGCGGAGCGGGCCAGGATTAATTTGAGCTCTTCGGGTTTGTAGTAGTCGAGGCGCTCGACCACGCCGAAGCGATCGCGTAGCGGCGACGTCAGCAGTCCCGCGCGAGTCGTCGCGCCGATCAAAGTGAACGGCGGTAGTGGGATCTGCACCACGCGGGCCCCCGGCCCTTCGCCGACGACGATGTCCAAACGGAAATCTTCCAGCGCCGGGTACAGCGCCTCCTCCACTACGCGGTTTAGGCGGTGGATCTCATCGATGAAAAACACATCGCGGGGATTTAAGCTCGTGAGAATGGCGGCAAGGTCGCCGGCTTTTTCCAGCGCGGGGCCGGAGGTCGCCACGAGGCCTACTCCCATTTCTCTAGAAATCACGTGCGCGAGCGACGTCTTTCCCAGGCCCGGCGGTCCGCAGAACAAGCTGTGGTCCAGCGCTTCTCCGCGGCGGCGGGCGGCATCGATGAAAATCGAAAGTTTTTCTTTAAGGTGGGCCTGGCCGATGAACTCAGTTAGCTGGCGTGGGCGCAAAGCATTTTCCGTACGCACCTCTTCATGGGTGACCCGCAGGTCCAGTACGCGGTCGACCATCTCCGGGTGAAGATCATCCATTTAGTGGCTCCTCCCGTTCGTTGCGGCGGCGTACGTGGCCGCTCAGCTCCTGCAGGCACTCTTTGAAGGCCGATTCGAAACTGGGCGGGCCTAGGCTGGATGAGAACACGCTTTCGATCGCGGCCCTCACGGACAGCGGCGGGAAGCTTAGGTTTTGCAATGCCGACGTCAGCTCGCCGCGCAGACTGACTTCGGGAGACTGGGGCGTCTGGGCCGGCACGCGCACGGTCTGCGACAATTGCGCTGCGGTCTGAAGCCACTCCAGCTTTTCGATTTTAGAACCGAGTTCCAGGACCATCTTTTGCGCGAGCTTTTTGCCCACCCCGGGGGCTTGCGATAGTGCATCGCTGTCTTTGCGGTGAATCGCTTCGACAATCATCTTCACGCCGAGTTCCCCCACGAGGGCCATGCCCACCTTGGGGCCGACGCCGGAAGCGCTTAACAGAATGCGAAAAACTTTTTTATCGAGCTCTTCCGGAAAACCGAAGAGCTGCAAAATATCTTCGCGTACGTGGGTGTGAATCCACAGC
>JAYUBV010000561.1:0-1075 GCA_043740655.1 Pseudomonadota bacterium
CTTCGCCTGGTTCAGGTTAAGGCCCAACTCTTCGGCGAATACTTCGCCGCCGGTGAGGACCGCAATGTCTTTCAGCATCTCTTTACGGCGATCGCCAAAGCCCGGGGCTTTCACCGCCGCGACCTGGATCGTGCCGCGCAGCTTGTTCACCACGAGGGTGGCCAACGCTTCCCCTTCTACCTCTTCCGAGATGATGACGAGCGGCCGGTGTGCCTGAACGACCTTTTCCAGAATCGGAAGGAGGTCCTTCATGCCGGAGATCTTCTTGTCGTAGATCAGGATCATCGGATTCTCGAGCACGCATTCCATCGTCTCAGGATTCGTGACGAAGTAAGGCGAGAGGTATCCGCGATCGAACTGCATGCCTTCGACCACATCGAGGGTCGTTTCGGCCGTCTTCGATTCTTCAACCGTGATCACGCCTTCTTTGCCGACCTTTTCCATCGCTTCGGAAATCAACTTTCCGATCGTGGGATCGTTGTTGGCGGAGATCGTACCGACCTGGGCAATCTCTTTCTGTTCTTTGATCGGCTTGGACAAGCGTTTCAGCTCTTCCGTAACCGCTTGCACGGCCTTATCGATGCCGCGCTTGAGTTCCATCGGATTTTGGCCGGTGGTTACGTACTTTGCACCTTCGCGGAAAATGGCCTGGGCGAGCACCGTAGCGGTGGTCGTGCCGTCGCCGGCATCGTCGTTCGTTTTCGAAGCGACTTCCTTCACCATCTGCGCGCCCATGTTCTCGAACCTGTTCTCTAGCTCGATTTCCTTAGCGACGGTCACGCCGTCCTTGGTGATCCGCGGCGCGCCGAAGCTTTTGTCGAGCACGACATTGCGGCCCTTGGGACCCAGGGTGACTTTCACCGCGTCGGCCAGGATGTCCACACCGCGCAGCATGCGGGCGCGTGCGTCACCGCCGAACCGTACGTCCTTGGCAGCCATGATTTTATTCCTTCGTTAGTCGTTTATGATGGAAAGGGTCCGGAAGAAGCTCACTTCTTCTTGGCGGGTGCGCTTTCGACGATGCCCATGATGTCGGATTCCTTCATGATCAGGAGTTCCTCGCCATTGAGCTTCA
>JAYUBV010000562.1:0-3863 GCA_043740655.1 Pseudomonadota bacterium
TGTTTTTCCGCAAGGTTTAGGCGCCGCCATTTTTGTTGTGAAGTCTCGGAACCGAATGGTAATGTCTCGCCACCGTGGCCACTCAAGGTATTAAACGCGCCATTTATCCCGGCACCTTCGACCCCATTACGCGTGGTCATGTGGATCTAATCGAACGCTCGCTCAATGTGTTCGACGAGCTGGTCGTGCTGGTGGCCCGATCGCAAAAGAAATCCCCCCTTTTTACCGACGAAGAGCGCAAAGCGATGGTCGAAGGCTGCTTCACGGGAAATCCCAAGGTGAAGGTCGAAATCTACGACGGCCTACTGGTCAACTACTGCAAACGCACTGGCATCCACACCAGCATCCGCGGTCTGCGCGCCGTCTCCGATTTCGAATACGAGTTTCAGATGGCCACGATGAACCGCCGCATGGGCGAGCTTCAGACGTTCTTCCTGATGGCCTCGGAAAAATTTATTTTTGTAAACTCCACCGTGGTGAAGGAAGTCGCCGTGCACGGGGGGGAAGTTTCCGATTTGGTGCCTCCCCATGTCGAGGCCGCGCTTAAGACAAAATTCAAACTGAAAAAAGGATGAGTCAGCCTCCTATGATGAAACTATCGCAACGGGTACAGACGTTGAAGTCCTCTACGATCATGGAAATCTCCGCCCAGGCGGCAGACCTAAAGGCGAAAGGTCACGATGTGATTTCTCTGGCCGCCGGAGAGCCCGACTTCAACACTCCGGAAGCGATCCAGGCCGCCACGACTAAGGCCATGGCCGATGGCATCACGAAGTACACCCCGGCGCCGGGTTTCTTAGCCCTGCGGGAAGCGGTGGCCGAAAAGGTCACGCGCGAAAACAAATTTAAAGTAGCCCCCGAAGAGGTCGTGATCACCTGTGGTGCTAAGCACGCCATCTACTTAACACTCATGACGCTGGTCGATCCGGGCGACGTGATCCTGGTGCCGACGCCAGCCTGGGTGAGCTACGGCCCGATGATTGAGCTCGCCGGCGCGCGAATGTTCCCGCTGCCCATGTTTGAAGAGGACGGTTTCCGTCCGAATGTGGATCGCTGGAAAAACATTTCCATCCCGGCCAATGCCAAAGGCATTTTCATCAACAGTCCGAATAACCCAACTGGAGTGACCTACACCCGCGACGAGCTAACCCGTTTGGTCGCGTGGGCGATGCAGCGCAATTTATGGATCATGTCGGATGAGATCTACGAGAAGATTTTGTACGACGGCGCCGAGCACGTCAGCGTAGCGTCGCTCGGACCCGAGATCGCTTCCCACACCATCACCATCAGTGGCTTTTCCAAGAGCCATTGCATGACGGGCTGGCGCTTGGGCTGGGCGATTGGCGACAAGGATGTCATCAAGAAGATGGCCTCGTACCAGAGCCAGAGCAACAGCCACGTAACGTCGTTCGTGCAGTGGGGCGCCCTCACCGCCGCCAAACTTCCCGAGAGCATTGTCACCAACATGGTTGCCGAGTTCGACCGGCGCCGAAAGTACGTCATGGACCGCCTGGACCGCTTGAAAGGTCACGTGACCTACACCCGTCCCACCGGCGCCTTTTACTTCTACGTCAATCTAGCGCCGTGGTTAACCCCGCGCCACATGAGCGACGTCGAGTTCTGTAAAACCGTACTGCAGAAACAGTTTGTTGGGCTAGTACCGGGCTCGACGTTCGGCAAAGAAAACTCGATCCGATTGAGTTATGCGACAAGCCTGTCGCAGCTTGAGAAAGCGTTCGACCGCATCGAAGCGTTCCTGAAGGCTTAACGTTTCGGGGAGTCCGTGAAGGCACTAAGGCTGCGTACCTAGGTACGGCGCTAGCCATGACATCTAGCGCCGTACCTGTTCGCTAATCGAGGAGTTGCGGGTTCTTAAGAATCAAGACAATCGCGAATACCTTTGGCAGATATCCGGGATAGACCTCGGCCCCTTTGCGCACAAGTTCCCACGCATCGCGCGTTTTGTGTTTTTCGATGGCCTTCTGGACCGCGCCATTGCCGGAGTTGTACGCCATCAGCGCCAGCTCCCAACTTTTGAAGCGCAGTTTTTCAGCCAGCAGCATCCGCATCGCCGCATCGGTCTCAAGCTCGATGTCGAGCCGCTCGTCCACTTGCCCATCCACCCGCAGGCCGTAGTGGCGCGCGGTGGAGCGGATAAACTGCCACAGCCCCGCTCCGCGCGGCGGCCCTTTCTCCGCCAGGTTCTGAAACCCCGACTCGACAATGGGCACGGCCAATAACTCAAGCGGTGCCTGGTACGGATCCATTTTGTCGACGACGGTTTTCTTTAAGCCTTTCAGGCGAGCGAGACTGTCGCGAACGAACAAACGACCGTCGGGGGTACCGACGTAACGGTTCAATTCGTGAACTACTAGCTCATTCACCGCGGTGGGGAACTCGCGGTCCGACGACACTTTCAGCGCCTGCGCCTCTTCCAACGTGATCCGACGATCCTGGACCAGGTTGTTAGAGACGGTGGCCGCAAAGACCGCCGACGACAGTCCTAGGATCCACCAGAAGGCCAGGGCCTTCAGCGGACTTCGATTACTACTTTGTTTCGACATGATGAGGATTCTCCTTTTCAGTCGGGACCGCTCGGGAAAACAGAGGCCGGCTGCGCACACCAGACTGTGACTTCCCAAGTGGTTCCCGTCGTTTTGAATTTGGACTACTTTTAATAAGCAGCCCCCCATCGCCTTTAATGAAACGCCGCTTCGAATCAGCGTCTCGTCACAAGCGAATTCTTGTAGCTCTAGCAGGGTGGTTCTCCACCAGCGCACGAGCGGGTTCCCGGCCAGGAACCACTGCCACGCCCACAAAACATAGACGGAAGCGGTATCCCCGTTCCGAAGGTGCTCGAATTCGTGCCTTAGGGCAATGCGTAAACTTTTCCGGTCCTCCAGAAACCTTTCGGGCACTACCACCCAGCTTCGACCGAAGGCGGACAGCGAAAACGGGCTCGCCGTATCCCCGCTGAAGCGGATGCCTAGGCGCCGTCCTTTCCGCCAGGGAATTGCCCGCCGCAACAGACGGACGGCCACCCTGCCCTCGCGCAAAAACACGAAGACGCCCGCGAGCAAGTAAAATGAAAGCAATAATTTCGCTAGCGGCGCCAGGCCGCGTGGAGCCTCCACCACCTTGGAGTCTCGCCACGATACGTTCAGCACGCTGGTCGAGCTCTTCGGAGCATCGCCCATGAACTGATTCGCCGACGGCGCCGCCCACACGCGGGCCCGCGGTAAAAAGTCTTGGCGAAAGCCCGGCAGCCAGGGGCTAGCGATCGCAAGCGCGAGCAGCGAGCCCGCGAACGCGTACTGCGCGAGCAACTCATGCCGGAACGAAAAGAAACGGTGGCGCCCATTCCAACCGGTGAGCCCCAGCGCCGCGACGGCGCCGACGGAAAATACAATTTGGATCTGCAGATAGCGGGAGAAGAGCTCGATCATTACCGAAGCCTTTCCTTAATCAGCCGTTCGATCTCTTTGAGATCGTCGACGGAGAGATTTTTATCTTCCAGCAGGTGCTTCACGAGCAGGGTCGGATTTTCAGAAAAAACTTTCTGAGTGAGATTCTTTAAACTGTGGGCGGCGTACTCTTCGCGTTTGAGCAGTGGAGAAAAGGTGTGAGCCTTGTCCCCTTTTTCACTCTTTACGATCCCCTTCCCCTCTAGAATCTTCATCATCGTCGCCACCGTCGTATAGGCGAGGCCGCGCTCTTTAGGGAGCTGCGCCTGCACCTCTTTCACCGTTGCCCGTTCCAGCCGCCACAGGACGCTCATGATCTCGAGCTCGACCGGGGTTAACGACTTTGGAGCAAACGTGCGGGTCGCCTTCTTCATATACTTTGATCCTACTAAAGTTTTA
>JAYUBV010000563.1:0-3861 GCA_043740655.1 Pseudomonadota bacterium
CACCGCTAAATCACAGTGCTCTTCGAACGCGCGGATCTGGTTCTCACGCGTCGCGTGGTTGTAGTGAAAATCGAGCCCCATCTCGCCGATGGCCACGCACTTGCGCGAAAAAGGAGTCCCTCCTTTTTCGACGTTTTTTTCTAGGAAAGCCTCCATCTTTGGACGGGCGGCTTCCCACCGATCCGTCTCATGCGGGTGCATCCCCACCGAGTAATAAACGCCGTCGTACTTTTCTGCAAACTGGCGGTTACTTTCCCAGTTCGTTTCATCGGTGGAAACCGTGACGAGTTCGGAGATGCTGGCTTCCTTCGCGCGTGCCCACGCATCCGAGCCTTCAGTATGCGTCAGCAAAGTTAGGTGCGCGTGCGTATCGAAATAGCTCATCAGGTCGTCGCCGCGGGCACTTTGTATTCGAGCCGCGGGAACAGCGGCGCGGGCTTGGCTAGCTTCACTTTGCTCGGTCCCTTATTCCAACCGGTGGCTGCCCACACGTTAATGCCGTTCTTCAACGACACCGTATCGCCGAGGGTGGCCAACGCCTTTTCGGCCGAGCCGGGCACTGCCGGATACAGCAGCAGGGATGCCACGCGCAACGATTCACGCCACGTCAGTAGGTGCTTTCTTAGTTTTGTTTTGCTTTCGGCATCTTCCTTCTTCGCGAGAGCCCAAGGTTGGCTCTCTTCAATGTCGCGACTGACGAAGCCAAAAATGCCCGAAACGTTCTCAAAAGCTTTTTCGAAGTGATACGCATCGATATTCCTTGGGTAATGCTCCAGAGCCGCCGTAACGGCTTCCGGTAAATTTAAATCCGCGGGGCTAATCTCGATGTCCTCACCGAGGTACTTCAAAATCATCGAGGTTACGCGGCTAACACTGTTTCCAAAATCATTGGCGAGATCGGAGTTGATCCGGCGGTACATACTTTCCTTGGTGTACTCACCATCCTGCCCGAAGGAGAACTCGCGGAACAGAAAGTATCGCATGCCATCCACGCCCACTTCATCGGCCAGCACCATCGGATCGATGGCGTTGCCTAACGACTTAGAAATCTTACGGTTGGCATCGGTCAGCCATCCGTGCGCCACGATCTGCTTGGGCAGCGGGAGCCCCAACGCCATCAGGAACGTCGGCCAATAGACCGCGTGAAACTTGATGATGTCTTTGCCGACCAGGTGAATCGCCTTGTCCCAGTGCGAATCAAACTTTCCCGGGTGGTTGCTCAACGCCGAGATGTAGTTGGTAAGCGCATCGAACCAGACGTAAACCTTGTGTTCCTTCTTCGCCCGGCCGTCTTTCGGCATGGAAATGCCCCACGTAATGGTAGTACGACTCACGCTGATGTCGCGAATGTCCTGCTTCAAGAAGCCCAGAACCTCGTTCTTGCGCGACTCGGGAAAAATAAAATGGGGATTCGCTTCGATGTGTTTACGCAGTCTCTCCGCGTAGGATGACATCTTAAAGAAGTAGCTCTCTTCCTTTAGCTTCTCCACCACGCGACCGCACTCGGGGCACTTGCCATCCACCAGTTGCGTGTCGGTGAGGTACGTTTCGTCCGGTACACAGTACCAGCCCTCGTACTCGGTCAGGTAGATGTCACCTGTCTTCATCAGCCGGTCCACGTACTCGGTAACGACCTTTTTGTGGCGCTCTTCGGTGGTGCGGATGAAATCGTCGTGCGTGATGCCGTACTTGTCCCACGCGGCTTGGTAACGCAGGACCACGCGATCCACTAACTGCTGCGGCGTCTCCTTGGTCTCGATCGCCTTCTTCTGAATCTTCTGGCCGTGCTCGTCGGTGCCGGTCAGAAACCAGACGTCGTCGCCGATCATCCGGTGGTAACGCGCCAAAATATCGGCGGCTACGGTGGTGTACAGATGCCCGATATGGGGCGCGTCGGTAACGTAATAAATAGGAGTAGTGACGTAGTAGGAGCTCATGTTAGTTCCGCTCGGAAAAAAACTTCAAACATTAAAGCGTAGTTAGCCTGGGATCGCAAACGCCCCTCTAGCTCGACAGCCTTCCCGAACTTTTTAGTCAGTTCGTAGGCCGGCCAGCGCGAGAAAAATTTAGGGTGATTACTTTTGCCGGTAACGGCGGCATTCCGCAGTTCGGTTTGCAGGTACCGCACCCAGGCGATTCCCTTTTCCCGATCCTTTTCGACCTCGTGCAACGCTTCGGGCATCCTCCCGTGCTCCGCCCACTCTTTAAACGCTTCGGTTAGTTCACCGAGCGATTCGTCCGAGGTCACCTCTTCCGAAACCGGACCGATGGACATTTCTAAACAACGCGAACGAATGGTGGCGAGAAACGCATTGGGCTGGCTGGCCAACAACCAGATTAGGCGTTGTTCGCCCGGTTCTTCCAACGTTTTCAAAAAAGCATTGGCGGCCGACGGATTCATGCGGTCGGCGTGGTGGAGCACTCCGATTTTGTACGGCGCATTCACCGGCGCGATCTCTAGCTCGCTGCAGAATTGGCGGATCGATTCGATGCGGATGATGTCGGTCGGCTTTGAATCAAAGAAAACGTAATCGGGATGGCTGCCGTTCATCAAGCGCAGGCAGCCCGAGCATTTTCCGCAGCCCCTGGGTTCCAGCTTCCGCTTCTCGCAGAATAAAGACTGGGCCATCTCCAATGCGAGGTCCTTACGGCGATCCGCGTGGCCTCCGCTCAAAATCACGGCGTGGTGCAAACGTGTGCCGTGCAACCACTCGCGAATACGGCGTTCCGCTTGGGGGTGCGCCCCCTGGACGACGGCATCTTTCACGACTGCCTCCCGAGTTTCTTCAGAACGGCCCTCTGAATTTCCGCGAAAACTTCAGCTTGCGTCCTCCGGGCATCGATTACGGCGAAGCGGCTCTTCTCACGACGGGCAATCTTCAAGAATCCGCGGCGAACCTTTTCATGAAATGACCCTTTCTCCTGCTCCAGCCGGTCTAAACCTTTGCGCGCCTTCAGACGTTCACGGCTTGCCGACACGGGCAGATCGAGCACCAGCACCAGGTCCGGTTTGCGATCGTAAGTCGCGAAGGCGTTAAGACCCTCGATGACCTTCTCGCCCAAGCCGCGGCAAATGCCCTGGTAAACCGTAGAGGAGTACATGGAGCGATCGCTTACCACGACCTCGCCGCGTTTTAGCGCGGGAAGAATTCGTTCAAAAAAATTTTGCGTGCGGTCCGCCTCGTAAAGCAGCACTTCCGCGCGCGGACATAGCTCGCTAAAACGGGGGTCCAGCACGAGGAACCGGATCCGTTTTCCAATGGTGGTGCCGCCAGGCTCGCGCGTGAGCGTGAGCGGATACCCTTCGCGCGCCAGCCAAGCTACCAGGCGCCTACGCTGGGTGGTCTTGCCCGACCCTTCTCCGCCTTCAAAGGCAATAAGAAGCCCGTTTCGGGTGATGCGTTTGGGGGTTCTGGCCATGGACAAATAGTTACCGGAAACTACTGAAGTTGTCGCGCCTGCTCTAGCTGCTCCTTTAGCTGTTCCAACTGCTCTAGCTGGCCCTTCATCACACCCCCGGCAAAGTGCAGCAGGGCCCAGGTGAAGACTAGAACGGCGACGGAGCCGGCCACCTTGGTGGACCATTTGAAACGAGGATTGCGCCACAAGAGCGGCAGGGCGAACGGACCCAGCACCGCGGTGGCGATGAGGAACGTCTTCATACTATCGATGGTTCGGACCTTCGGCGCCGGGGATTGAGTTTGCGGTTCCATAGTTGAAATAGAAAAGGGCCAACGCAATATACGCCGGCCCCCTATTCTAACATTACGAG
Source organism: Pseudomonadota bacterium (assembly GCA_043740655.1). Lineage (GTDB taxonomy): Bacteria > Bdellovibrionota > FAC87 > UBA2466 > UBA2466 > JBGSST01. The sequence goes on from JAYUBV010000563.1 coordinate 3,773, forward strand.
CGGCTTACGGCGTCGAGTTAAGGGCCCTGGCATCCAGCACGCATTCTTCCAACTTTGGGAACTGCAAGTGGCCTTGCGAGGTCACTTCG
>JAYUBV010000564.1:0-12264 GCA_043740655.1 Pseudomonadota bacterium
GTCGCCGCGGGCGGAATCATCAGCCTTTTTCACAGTCTGCCCACGATCATTCACGGCGCGAGGACCGGCTTAAAGGGACTCAAGACTTCGGGAGGCAAGGTCAAGAAGGTGCTACGCACCGAGGACGACCTGCCGCTCAACGTCGTCATCTTCGGCAGCCTGATCTTGGTACTGGCCATCTGGATGTCGAAACCGTTGCACATGAACTTGATCGGCTCGGTGCTAATCGTGGCGTTCGGATTCCTCTTCGTGACGGTCAGCTCGCGGCTGACCGGTGAGATTGGTTCGTCCTCGAACCCGATCTCGGGCATGACCGTTGCTACGCTACTCATCACGAGCTTGGCGTTTCTCGCGCTCGGCTGGGTCTCGCCAATGTACAAAGTGACCGCGCTCAGCGTAGCCGCGATCGTTTGCGTGGCGGCCTCCAACGGCGGTACCACGGCCCAGGATTTGAAGACGGGATACCTCGTCGGCGCTACGCCGCGCTTTCAGCAGATCGCGTTACTCATCGGCGTATTTACGTCGGCCATAGTCATCGGCTTCACTCTGAAGGTTTTGAACGATGCGTCCACCGTTTACTCGGCCAAGGTTCCCGCGGGAGTCGTAGTTCCCAACGTGGCGGACTTGGCCGAAACCGAAAAGGTGAGAGACCCGGCGCACGAGGACGACAAGGCCGCGTACCGCGTACTGCGCGTGCAGGAGCACGCCGCGAGCGGCCCGCTGGCCAAATTGGCGATCGGTAAGTACCTGGTGGATGAAGGCGGAACGGTCCGCTACATCGTCGACCCAGGCATTAACGGCACTTTGGACAAGCGCGATAACGGTACCGCGGTACAGAAATACCAAGCGCCTAAAGCACGTTTGATGTCGCTCATCATCGACGGCATCCTGTCGCGCCAGCTCCCCTGGGGACTCGTGCTGCTCGGCGTGTCCATCGCGCTGGTGCTGGAGCTTTGCGGAATTGCGTCACTGCCGTTCGCGGTGGGCGTGTACCTGCCCCTGGCAGCGTCGGCTCCGATCTTTTTCGGCGGTTTGATCCGCTACCTGGTCACCCGTTTCAACGAGCGTAAAGGAAAGAAATCCACGGCCGAAGAGGAGGAGTCGGGTCCCGGCATTCTCTTCTCGTCGGGTCTGATTGCGGGTGGTTCCATCGCAGGTATCTGCGTGGCGCTGCTGACCGTGGTCGGCGACTGGTCCAGCAAGCTCGACCTGGGAACTCGTTACCCGTGGCTGCAGGAGAACATGACGGTACCGGCGATATTGTTCGCCGGGCTGATGGTGGTTCTCTTCAGGGTGGGAACGTCGGACATCAAACTGCCGAAGGCTAGTAAACGTTAGTTAAAGGCTTTGTGGTCGCCGCCTATTTCGCGGCAACGGGTTAGCGTTTTGAGGGTAAAGAGCCCTACCGGGTTTTTGGGGTTCTTGGTCGCCTTCGTTTCTAATTTTCCGTCGCCGATGATCTGAATTACGCTTTTTGGATCGGCAGCGCCCTCGCGCACGACCGGCGCGCAGGCTCGAAACGTATCGAAGGCTTTGCCTACGAACTCCATTTCAATTTGCGACGGATTTTTAAATTCCATGAAACCCGTTTTGTTACCGCCAATAAACGCGTGACCGCGGCCACCGACCCAGACCTTCTTACCGTTCAGATCTTTAACCGAAGGACGCCCCATAACACGAATGTCGTACCGCCCTTTCACGTTGGCGGTAGGCGGGATGACTTCCTTCACCAGATCGCTCTTCACGCCGGTCTCCAGGTACGCCATCGTCACCTTCCCCTCGACCGGCTTTAAACAGTCGTCGAGGTTGATGTAGGTAAGTGCTCCTTCGATATTTCGAGCTCCCAGCGTGCCATCAAATTTCGCATCGAACGGACGGCGGGCACCGTCTTCCTCCGGGTTGCTCCAATAAATCCTGAAGCTGACCTTACGGGTGACCTTATCGAACTCGATCTCTTCAAGCGCGATCTCCCGTTCGCGACCCTCCGCAATGCTACACCGTTTGCCAGCGTGTCCCTCGAAGACCCCATTCTTACGGTAGAGCATTAGGCTGTGCGAGTAGACGCGGTCACCATCTTTGGTCTCCACCCCCCAGCGCCATTGATCGGTGATCTCGTTGGCGTGCGCCGGAATCAGGTAGGTGAGAGTCAGAACTATTTTTGCGAGATGCTCTAACATGTTGATGCCCCGTTAGTCTAACGCCGTCTCTGCTTTTTTCCAGTGTCATTGCGAGAAGCAAAGCGACGAAGCAATCCCGTTGAACGAGATCCAACGAAGTCTCTGCTTTTTCCTTGAGATCCCTCGCCTATGGCTCGGGATACGCCCAGGCGCTTTCGCGCCGGGCTAATTCGCCGGGTTCAAATAGAACGGATACGCGCTGACCTCGGTGACGACCGGAGCTTCCGGTTTCGGGAAAATCCAGGTGCGTATCCGAGACGTTATGCAATTTTCCAAGGCGCTATCGCCCAAGCTACTCTCTTTAGTCCCGGCGTAGGACACGATGCCGTTGGGCTGAATTGTGAACGCCGCGACGATTTTTCCGCGCAGATTGGGATTGCGTTGAAGAGCCGCATCGTAACAGGCACGAATCTCTCCGCGATGCCTCTGGACTACGGCATTGATAACGTCTTTCGGTAGACCCGAGAGTACCTGTACATTCTCGGAGATAATGCTGATAGCGTGCTCGCCCTTCAGACCGAGACGGCCAGGACCGCCGACGCCTTCACCAATTCCGTCACCGTGGTAACCGCGTCCGAGACCTTTGGTCGACGGGCCGTCGATACCGATGGTTTTACCACCGCCACCCTCGCCTACGCCCTTCAGACCGAGTCCGCCGGCGCCGCCGACTTCTTCGATGCTCTTGCCACGATTTCCTTTCACGGCTTTTCCGAACTCGTCGAACCCCCCCCGACCTTCTGGGCCTTCGCCCGCGTCGAGGAGATTCTTAATGTCCTTACCCACTCCGGATTGGCTGAAGGCTTTTAGCAAACCCACGCTCTTCGCTTTGTCCGGACGGATCAGCTTCTGAGCCGGGGGGGCCTTCGCCGTTTTCGGAGGTTCCGAAGAGGCTTCCTTCGGTTTCGATTTCGGCATCAACGTCTGTGGCTTCTCCGCCTTCTTCGGAAGATCCGGACGACCGGCTTCCCCTTCGGTTCCTTTGGCTGGGCCGCCTTCGCCCATTACGGAGCCACCCTGCTTGTCGTCCATTCCCTTGGCCACAATTCCCATCTTAGAAATGTCCGGCCGTTTCTTGATAACAATCTTCGCAAAGCGCTCGGGGATCATTTCAACCGCTACGGGCGTCACCTTAGGCATCATGCCCATCGCAATGAAAATCAGCGCTAACAAAAGGGATGAGCCCAGGGCCGTGCGAATTAGTATCGGGTCGCGGTCGAATAGCGGCGCCGGACGGATACGCGGGGCCGGTTTCACGTACAGCACGAAGAAGTTAATCGTGCCGATGCTCAGCTTCGCAAAATCATCCTGGCGGAGCGGCAGTACGAGATAGTCAGCGTCCTTGCGGACGAACTTTTCGTCCTTCAGCTGATCGATCGTATAAATTTTGTCGCGGGCGCGAATCGTGCCCTTCATGTCCGCGGTGAACGCCAGGTGCGCGTTGCCGTCTTCTTCTATGGAGATGATGGGAAATTCGTCCGGAATTCCCTCGCTCGGAATGATGTAATCGCAGCGTGGGCTTTCGCCCACCGTCAGCACCATCGCGTCGTGGTAATTCGAGACGTCGAGAATATGGTCGCCCCACAGTACGGTTACTTCCAGCTCTCGGGCGTGTTCCGGCTGTTCGAACGCTTTCTCAAGCTCTTCGGGAAGCAGATCGTCGTCGCCTTTACGGGCGCGACGTTCTTCAATTCGGCGCTCTAATGAGGTGATATCGAAAACGCGGCGCTCGTTATGGCGGCGATCCCCCAAACGACGTTCGTAGTCCAATGGTTGCCGACGATCGGTCCGCTCGCGGCGTTCCTGTTCGACTTCAATTTCTCCGCCCCCTCCACCCGCCGCGGGCGCCCCGCCTTTAGTACGACGGTCTGCATGTCGTTGATCGAGCCGGCGATCTCCATCGCGACGCTCGTCCAGCCGTTGCTCCTCGGGAAATGCGTCTTTCTTACGGCGATCGGAACCTTTGGTCGTTTCCGCGGCGCCGGTCCGGCGATCCATCTGATTGATGAGGTCGCGGTCGATATCGATGCGGGTTTCTTCTCCGTCGGATAGTCCGCCACCTTCGAAGCGCGGCTGACTTGCGGTGACTCTACCCGAACCTTTTTCTACGCGAAGTTCGACGAAGCCGAGGCGAATGACGTCGCCGGCCTTTACCGCTTTCTCAACAATCTTCTCGCCGTTCACGTAGGTGCCGTGCGAACTGGCTAAGTCCGTCAATAAGATCCGGTCGCCCTTGGTTTCGAGTAGGGCGTGGATGCGTGACACACGGGGGTCGTCGATTCTGAGATCCGCCGATAGGATTCGTCCGAGAACAATTTTCTCTTTAACGAACTCACTCGTGTGGACGATGTCTCCCGAGGAGTTAAGCACATCCAAGCGAATGGGGATCTGAGTAGTGGCTTTAGCTTCCATTTGGTTTCCTTAAGGGATCGAAAGTTTCACTTCGACAAACTTACTTCGTCTTTGTCACTTCACTTGGCGAACGCTGTCGGATACTTCCACATCAAAATTCTCGCGGATGCGGATGATGCTACGGCCTTTAACGTCTTTGATATTCGAAATGTAAGATCCCGACGGCTTATTGTAGAGACCGTCAATATTGGCGCCTTCGAAATCGTACGTAGTTTTCTTTTTGTACTTAATCGTCGTGTTGCCTTTTTTTTCGGTAACGTAGTCGCTATCATTACCGGCTGCCGGTGTCTTCGCCGGTTCGCGATCTTCACCAAAGACGGATAACGGGGCGAGCAGCCCCAGTAGCGTCAAAATCAGGGATCCAATGTGAAGGAGTTTATCCATGGTGAAGGCCTCTCTATTTTATCTCCAATTTTGAATGAATTCGTGAGCTTTAGCGGTTTCCTTACCGCCGCGCTGCAGATAACGCTTCATTAACTCCGCCGCTTCATCCTTCCGCTTCAACCGGTTACCCAGCAGCACCGCGTCATTAAACAGAACCGAAGCGGCATCCTTGTTAACGCCCAGGTGCTCACCGTAAACCGCGTGTGCCTCTTCGAGCTTACCCTGGCCTTCCAGGGCCAATCCCAAGCCCAGCGACGCATCCTCAAACGAGGAATCGACTTCACGCGCGCGGGCAAAAAGTTTCTCGGCATCGACCCAGCTGCGGCTCTGAAGGTAAACCGAGCCTAGGTTGACCAACGGCGCGGCCGAAGCCGGTTCCGCCTTAATCGCACGCTCGAGATAGTCGAGGGCCACTAAACGGTTTTTCTCTTTCAGCGCCAGCAACCCTAGGTTGTTCAGTACGGGGGCCTGCCACGGGAATTCCTTTTCCTTTTCGAGCTGCCGATAAAGGTAGCCCGCCAATTCCTTGCGTCCCGCCCGTAGGTGCAGGCCGGCGAGTACGAAGACCGCCTTCTTGTCCCTGGGGTTCTTGCCCAGATACTCGCGCAGGCGCCGTTCGGCGGCTTGGCCCTGGCCCGCCGCGCCGAGGGTCGCCACGTACTCCAAAAACTTCTCGCCGTCGGTAGTTTCCGGAATCTTGCCTTCCCACGCGGCCACTCGGCTTTCCGCAACCGTGCGGTTTGGCTCGAACTGATTCTCGGCATCGCCTTCCATCCACGCCAAGTGACGAATCACTTGGGCACGTTGCGGCTGTTCCGAAACCGGCGGCGTGTATTTGCTAGCGCAGCTGGCAAGCAAAGCGACGGGGACCAGAGCTAACATATGAAGGGTGGAGTGTTTCATTTGGACGCGACCTCCGCATTCGGGGGACGAGTGCTCCAGTAAGACGGAGTAGGGAATCGGCCCGAAAGCTCCGGTTCACCTTTCTTCACCATGTCGAAACATTTACGCGCGAACTCGTTCGCTACGTGGAACTGCTGTCCGCGTTCCATGCACAGTTTCAAGTTTTCAGTCTTCTTTTCTTCCACCGGCTTGATGCGGCTGGTGTAGATGCCCTGCAAGCTCTTCTCCGTGTCCGCCTTCAGCTCACCCTGGTACTTAGCGGGAATCTGAATATTACGGAACGACTGTGCATAATCACCGAACGCGTTAGCCCGTTCGTACAGCGCGGCCACGCCCCAGTCCGGTACGCCCATCGAGATTACTTTCTCGTAAGACTCGACCAGCTGGGACAGAAGCTTCTCTTTGCGCTTCATCAGATAGATCAGGTCTTCGGGTGGAAAGCGAAGCTTAACTTCCGCATATTTTTCACGCTTGGGCGCCGACGCCATGAACATCGCCTCCGCCACGTAGTATGCGGCGGTTCCTGATACCTTGGCTTCCTTGGACGACTCGTACTGGTACTTAAGCTCTTTCAGCACGCCGTTCTTTTCGTTGACCTTACCGGCCACGTCGTACTGCCGAGCAAGTTCGGCCGTGTAGCGCATTTTCTCCTCGAGCCCCTTTGAGTCGCGGGCGAGTTTACGCAAGCCCGCGGCCATTTTATCGAACTGGCCCATGCGTCGGTAGATCTTAACCTGGCTTTCCTGAATGGCGCGGCGTTCGGTTTCGTTCACCGAGCGGTCGGCCAGGTACTCGTTATATAGATGGATAGCGGAATCGTTTTTCTCCAGCAGCTCGGCAAAAACTGCCGCATTGTACAGCGCCTTTTTGGATTCAGCGTTCTTGGGGAACCGCTTACGAAAATCCATGAAGAGCTTCTGCGCCAGCTCAAAGTCATACTGCTGCTCCGCCAACCTCGCCTGCGACAGCATCAGCTTCTCGGTGTATTGCGACTTGGGGTACTTCGCGACAAACATCTGCGAAGCCTGTGCCGCCTTCACCGTTTCTCCGCCCTTTTCATACGAGACGACGGCGTTATACAGCGAACGTTCCGCCAAATTGCCGTTCGGATTGGCCCTGTAGACCGCCATGTACTGGTCGCCGGCTTCCGCCCACTTGGCCGTCGCTTCGACCTTTTCGATCGATTTGAAACCAACTTCGGCCATGATCTGCGACATCTCTTCTTTGAACTTGGAATCACCCAGGCCTGGAACCTGCGAGAACTCCATCGCGGTCTTGCCGAGCGATTCGTAATCCTTCTTCACGTTATAGATATCGAGGACTAAATGCGCCGCGGTTTGCGAAGTACGGTGCTTGGGATGTTTCAGCGCCAATTCCTTCAACAGAGCCTGGGCTTTGTCGTAATGGTGGCGCCGGTAATAGATGGCTGCCACGCGGAACCTCACATCCACCACGCGATCCCCTTGCGGGTACTCCGTGATGTAGAAGTTCGCAACGTCGATGAAGCGCCTCTCGCCGTCCGGAATCTCTTCCGGCTCCAGGCTAACCGTCTTCATCTTTTCCGGTGTCAGGCGTTCGATCTTGCCCGCACGGGCGGTCATCTGATCCAAGGCTTCCAACGCACTATAGACCGCTTCGTCCGTACGCTTATCTTTGGGCGGAACCTTGGCGGCTTCCATGTAAGAACTAGCGGCGTCGATGAATTTGTTCTGTTCGTAATAAACCTCGCCGCGGTAGAACGCGATGTTCTTACGCGACGGATGGTTGGGGAATCCGCTCAGGATCGCGGTGTAGAGGCGAAGCGCATAATTGTAGGCGTTCTTGTTTTTGCTCTTCTGCGCCGATTGGTGCAGGAATAACGCTGCTTTTTCAGCGTCCGTCTGCAGATTGTTCTGCGCAACTTTTAACTCGTTCGGTTTGGTCACTTTGTACTTTTCGGCCCAACTGCTCTTCTCGCCGTACCGTTCGCAAGCCTCTTCCATCACCTTCACCGCTTGCTCGGTGCGGCCGAGGCGGTTCAAAGAATCGTGCAGACCCAAAGCAAAATTTGGGGCTTCCAGGGTGTCGGGATATTCTTCTAAAAGCTTGGCGTATGCTTTGGACGCCGGAATGTCGCGCGCTTTGGAACGCAGGATGTCCGCGATGAGCCGCAGATTTTCCAGCATCTTGTCACGCCCGACCTTATCGGCGAAGTACGAGGTCGCTTCGTCCACCGCCTCGACTTCCGCGAAGAACAGGACCAAATCTTTCAACGCCTGCTCACGCAGATTGAATTTTGACTTCTCGGTGGCGCCCGACAACATTTCTACCACGGCCTGCATGCCCGCGAGGCCTTTGCGCGGCTGACTCAGATTGAGATCGCACCAGGCGATTTTGTAACGCGCGTAAGGGAACAACGGCGAGTCACCCCGGTGCAGCAGGATGCTGTACTTTGCCAGAGCGTCGCGAAACTTCGTTTTCTCGAAGTAATAGTCGGCGAGGTAAACGACCGCCTCTTCGAACTTACGGCTCCGCGGATATTGGCGGATCACGCGTTCGAGGTACTTCACGCCGTTTGCCTTGCCCGATTCCATCTCGACGAACCCGATGAAAAACAGCACTTCGTCCATCTTGGGATGCTTCGGAAACTCCTTTTCCAGGCGGTAGAATAAGCCCAATGATTCAGTCAGGTAGCTTTTCGAGCGGCTGCTGTCGATCGCGGGGACGGGCCCTTTATAGGTCTTATCCAGCGCCTTCTTCTTTTCGTAGTCGGCCAGATCAGCGGAGTAGAGTTCAGTTTCTCGGTACGACAGCTCCATGTACTTTTCCGCGTACAGCTGACCCAAGCGAAGCAGCATGTTGTCGCGATTAGCGGTCATCCCGGCGTCCAGCTCTTGGCGCAGCAGCTTGATGGCTTGGTCACGTTTTTCGGACAGGAAAGCTTCCTTCGCGAAGAGGTACTCCCGCGCATCGACCGACTTAGCCGTCATGCGCACGTTTTTTCCGCGCACCGTCACCCGCGAATTCTCGAAGGCGAGGCCCGACTTGACCGGCGACGATGTCTTCTTGGGAAGTTCAAAATTTTCGTAGTCCTTGGTTTTGTTCCCGGCGGCAACGGAATTCACCGCGGCAACGAACATCAACCCAGTTATTGAGTATCTCAGCATATTTTTCCTCAATTCCGTCTTTTCCCGTCATTGCGACGCGCAAGCGAAGCAACCTCGTTGAACCAGATCTAACCCCGCTTCTGCTCGGTACCCGTCTCTGCTTTTTCCCCGAGATCCTTCGGCTACGCCTCTGGATGATTTCGCCAGAAATGGCGAAATCAATTAATGCAGGCGCTTTCGGTGGTGTATACGAATGCGCCCAGTTCATCGTCCCAGTACTCGCCCTTGAAGGGCCAAAAATGGTATCCGGAGGCAACCGACGTTTCCACGTCGACCACGCGCTTCGGGGGAAGTCCCTTGGCACCTTCGATCAACTCTTTCTCGCCGGTCACGATTTCGACTTTTAGATAGTTGGCCTGCTCACGCTGTTGCATCAGCTCCGCTAGCTTGCGCTTGTGCAGCTTCTGAATCGTGCTGCCGATTTCGAGCGACACTTGCCGGTCCGTCTCGTCTAGGAGCTGCGCCATGCGGGTCATCTGCTCGTTACGGTGGTACTTAGCCAGGTTACGGCGCTCATCGCGCAAAATTTCCAGCACCTTCATCTGCTTCTTGATGCCCAAATCCCGTTTGATGAAGGCAAGGAACGAACGGTTCATGCCCTTCTCGGTTTGCAATGCTTGGAAGTAGGAGTCCGCTCCTTGCATCCGCCCCTGTTCGGCCTGCATCGCGCGCAGCACTGGATCGTAGATGGTAAAAAACTGAGAAAGCGTGCGGCGCATCTCTTCGTACTTACAGAGCGAGTAAAGAATGGTGGTACGCAGGATGAAACCTTCACCCACCAGCTCTTCGCGGTAGAACGGCGAGAGAACCGTATGCAAGTTACCCAAAGAAACCGTCGTGTCGTTTACGCGCATCAACGGCCACGCAGCCTCGAGCAAGATCGTAAGCCAGTGGTTCGAGGTGGACAAGAATCCGGCGTACAGCTCGATCGAACGCTCGAGGTCGCCCGCGGTGTACACGGTGCGGGCCAAGTTCAAACGTGCGAGCTCGGCGATCGGGAAAAGCTCTTTGCGGCCGCGCGTGATGTCCATGACCTTTTCAAAGTAGGCCGCGGCATCGCGATAGTTCTTCTGCTTTGTCGCGATCACGCCCAAGAAAAACATCGAGCGAGGGTAGAACTGGCTTTCCGGGTTCACGCTCTTAAAGGCTGCGGAGGAATTGTTTAGATCGCTATTTTCCAGCCGCGATACGCCGATGGCGTAGTTAGCGTAAGAACCGACGGATTGGGGGATAAAGTGCGGCGGCAATTTATCCAGCAGCTTGCCAATGCGCTCCACCATGTCGAGCTTGTCTGCGATCGTCACCGCGTTACGAATGGCTTTGTCGTAAATTTCGCGGTTCTTATCGTCTGCGGTCAGCAGCACGTTGCGGAAGGAAACGTAGCTGGAATAATAGTGGCCAAGCTCGAACAAGGTAAGGCCCTGAAAGTAATAAGCCCGATTGCGCGAGCTTGCGTCGCTGGAAGAGCTAATGGCCTGAGCAAAGAGGTCCAGAGCCCGCACGTAGTTGCCGGTCTCATAGTTTTTCTTTCCCAATTCGAAAGCTGGCAAACGACCAGCACTGGGCGCCGCATTCGCCGTTACCGCCAGAATGAGGGCAATGATGGTGAATCTCATAGTGGGACCTCAAAAAATAACTACGACTTAAAGCATCTTGGGGATCCAGAAACTCAACGACGCCGCCACGGAGTAGTTGTTTCTGGTCGTGGATTTGGTTCCGCCCGAGACACGGTCGGTTACCTTCTCCGTATAGATGTAATCGCGGAACTCAACCTTCATCGAGAACCACTCCTTAAAGAAAATTCTCAAACCGAGCCCAGGCGCAAACGTAAAGTAAGTATTCGATTCAGTTTTCGCTAAACCGGCGTTCAACGAAACGTACGGTTCCATGTATGCGATCCAGTGCGACATCGTGGATGCTTTTCCGTACATCGGAGAAAACTGAATGCCCGGCGTGATCATGAATAGCAAACGCTGAATGTCTGGCTTGATGTCAGCTTGGCTCGTGGCCGTTTTATTCGCGTTGATATCCGATGTGAAACCCGTGAAGAAATCCTTCGTATACGTAAAGTCGAATAACTCGAGCGCAAAGGCATCGTTCAAGTGCAACGTGTAGCTAGCTCCCGCGAATAGCGTACGGCGAATATCGCCGAAGGGGAGCCCGCCGAAACGGATCGGAGTCAGCTCGTGGCGAAAACTCTTCTTAGTGTATTTCTTTTGCACCACCACGACTTCTTCGTTGGGGATACTTCCGATCTCAATGAGTTGCTTCTCGATAACGTTGGAATCCGCGAACGCGTTCCCAGTGATCCACAAGCACAAGAGAAGAAATAAATTGTGTGTCTTCATCGAAGTTCGTCTTTGTGTGATTGAAAAATTAGGGAACCGTTGGAGATGAACGCGAGAAAGTCGCAAAAAACGCGCGGGTGCTTACCAACTAATTATAAGACCTGGCGCATTTTCGCGCCAGCTCCGCGAGCAGGGTGCGTGGGGTTAACTTCGTCAAAATTTTGACGATTCCCCTTCGGTCAGCTGCGGTACAATCTTCCCACTGTGAATTTTGCGCCGGGCCAAACTCTGCCAAAGCCGTTTCGTAACGAAATCGTCGTAATGGCGGTGGTCATCGTTGCGCTCCACGTTATTCTCTTCGGACTCGGCCTTCCTCACCCGCATATCGACTTGAACGCCTACCTGGAGCCGGCGCTCCTGCTGGAACGCGTTGGCAAATTGGCCCAACCGGGAGGCAGCTATTTCTTAGGTAGTCTCACCGATGCCAGTTTCATTTACCCGCCCGGTTTTTATTTGATCATGGCAGCGTGGTTTCGAGTGTTGGGGTTTTCCCCGTCGAGTGTCCTACTTTATACCCACTTGACCCATGCGCTGGTGGCAATGGGCATTTGGGTCGTTCTCCGACGTCGTTTCGCCGCCACCGTATTGGCGGCGAGTGTCGTGGTAGCCACGGCTTTTCCTTCCTTTGCCCATGGGCGACCGGACCAAACGGCCGTTATACTCACCCTCCTTCTGATCTGGTTTTATCTGGAAGAAGAGAAATCGGGGGGGAAACAGATCTTAACGGGTCTGCTTCTGGGTGGACTCTTCTCCGTTTCTTTACCGTACGCCGTTGCGGCCACCGGATGCCTCATCGGGTACGAGTTCCTCAGTAAACGTTCGCTTCGCGTCCGTTTAGGACGAAGCGCTCTGCTTCTGGGCCCGGCCGCGATCGTTTCGACGGTCGTATTTGTCGTC
>JAYUBV010000565.1:0-1069 GCA_043740655.1 Pseudomonadota bacterium
GGCTGCCCAAGCCGCCGCCGGCGCCCAAATCTCGAAAAAGGAGGGACTCCTTTTTTGCAGTTATTCTGGATTGATGATTTCTATTCCCATCACTTATCCAGATTGTTCAGCCAGGCGTCGGCTTGGCCGATCCATTCCGAACATTTGTGGGCCGCGGCCTTGGTGGCCTTCCACGGTTTGAAGGTGTCCTTTGCGCCGAAGCTTAGCGCTTCCGGACGCGTCTCTACGAGAGTTAGGCCGTCCGAGTAACGTGCCTGCTTCACGAAAATCTTTTTCTCCAACGCCTGGGTGAACGGGGTTTCAATCGGCTTCGGGGGCTCGAGGCCGAGCTCGCCGGCTTCCGACGCTGACTCCGTCGCGGGGAGCTCCTTCACGCCCTTTTCTGCGATCGACACCGTCTCCAGTACCGCGTCCCGCGTGTTGCCGCCAAATAGCTTCAACCAGCTACCGAGTGCGCGCCCCTTCACTTCGCCCCGCACGGCCAAGCTCGTTAGACCGAGGCATCCCTTACCGTCATCCTTGAACTGCAGAACCAGGTTCCCTTTCTCCGTCGGAAAGTGGAATTGGAAACCGTCCACGGTCGTCTCATAGACGTAGGTGCCGGGCTTAGCATTTTTGAGTTTGTCTTCGAGCCACGCCCGGGCCGACTTGTTTTCCCACATCCAGCGCATGACGGTGGACATGCCGCTCACGCGTGCGAGAAAGCTCGTGCTCTTCACCACCGCGACGCGGGGGTAGTGCAAGGCGCTATTCACCGTTCGCGGCCATCGCCAGTAGGCACCGATGACCGCGTAGCAAAGCGGATCGAAACCCGGGATGGTGATGCCCACCCCCAAAATCGTTTTGATGGCGATGACGAGCGGGTTGGTGTCGTGCACGCTCGACGACGCGAGCATGCCGCCGCCAATCGTTTCGATGGTGTGCGATCCTAAAAGCATCAACACGAGATTCAGCGCCTGATCGGCGGTGCGCGGATCGGCACGCTTCACCGAGTACCAGCGGTAAGCGTTCAGACCGATGCGGTAGAAGTTGAACTTGGCGATCCAGCGCTGCGCAAAATTGCCCTCCT
>JAYUBV010000566.1:0-3848 GCA_043740655.1 Pseudomonadota bacterium
TTGAAGGTTCAAATTGAGAAGGCCGACCCCGGTCGCTGACGTAGGGTTGGAATGACTGGGGATCAAGTGACGAAGGAACGTATGAGGATAGGGTTTAAAACCCGATACCAGGCACTGCTATTAGTAGCGTGCCTGGGGTTCGCCAACGAAGCACTAGCCGAGCGCCGCGTTGTGTTCGGACGTCCGCTTGGTTCTACCGGATCCGTGGTTAGCCGCGGACTAGCCGGTAACAACCAGTTCATTCGCCTTGACCAGCTAAAGGAAGTCGCCGGCACGTTCTCCAAACTCCGGACCTTTAATAATAATCTAGTGGAGTTCTCGAGCGATGCGTTCGGAAACCCGCGGGTCAGTCAGCTTTTTATCAATGGTGCGGGCCAGCTTATCGGCGCCACTACGCAGGACACGATCAAGCAAGTGAAAGAGTTTTACCTCGCCAACTTCGATCAGTTCAAAGGCAACGCCTCGAACCTGGTCCAGCGGTTTTTAATCGCCAATGGCGGCGCCAATACCATTCGTGGTTTTACGGTGGATCTAGGTAGCAGCGTGATCCCCAGTGAGGAGATCATCGATCCGAGCGATCCGGCCAAAAAACGAAAAATTTTGAAGCCCAAGGAGTACGCGCAGGGAAAAGAAGAGCGTGTGAAGCTCGCGGCGCTGAATTTTTTGATCAATACCATCAGCCAGAGCCGTGACCTGTTTACGGTGAATCCGGCGTTCGTTCGCGGCGGCCAGGTGGGGGTGAACTTACTCCGTTTCATGCGGCCGGAAGCGATTGCACTTTTGACGAATAATAACCCCTACGCGTGCGGCAACCCGAACGCGCCGGTACGGCTCGATTTCATGATTGCGCGCGCGATGGACCCCGACGTTTATTACCAGCTGACGGGCTCGCCGAAAAAACTCGCCGATCTCACGAAGCAGTTCGGTATCTCCGAGCAGCGCCGAGACTATCCCGGTTCCCACATCACGGTGGCCGGCCCTCCGGGCCAGGATGAATCGGCGGTAGGACGTCATCCCCAGCGTATCGTCGGTTTCCGTCCGGAATTGAACGTGGGCGGTGGCGATGCCTTCTTCTCTTACGACAACCGTTACGATCTGCCGCCCGGACAGCAGGAGTCCGCCGACGTCTTCCGAAATGGTATCGACACTTCGCACGAGGCCAGCGAATCGATTTTCACGAAACCGAACGGTTTCCTTTCCTTCTATTTGAATAATAACCCGGCCGGGGATCGCCAGCGCAGTGCCCCGGTGGAGTTTGCCCAAGCCTCGTTGTCCGCGGGCCTCGATCGCCGGGAAGGCCATAGTTCGAACGTTTCGGCCCCCGTGAACTGTCTCGTTTGCCACGCGGGTGGCATGCTCGGGGGCGGGATTTCCGTTCGCACGAAAAAACAGTACACCGACAATTTCAATCGCGTTCCATTGAACTCGCGTCGTTTCTTCACGAGTAATGCGGTTTATAAAGCCCGGGCGGATCGCACGAATCGCATTATGCGCAACGCCCTGGTTGCCTCCGGTTCCTTCATCGTGGATCCCAAGTCGCAGATACAAGATGCTTTCCCCGGACAGCCGGTGGCGGCTCCGCTGTTGCCCGACTTCTTAGGTGAGTACGGCGCGACCATGACCGTCGAAAAAGCGGCGAAAGAACTTGGTTCCTCGACCGCCGCGCTCGCCGGCTTGCTCAAGACCAACGCCGATGGGCGCGTGTCGCGCAAACAGTTTGAAGCCCAGTTCTGCAGCCTCAAGCAGGCGCTGGGGTCGGCTTCCGTCGCCGGCGGCAACTTCCAGACCCCCGTTCAGCAGGGCTTTGCCGGAAAAAATCTTGGCCTGCGGTCGACCTCCGTCCAGTCACATCTGTAATTTAATCGGTCACTTAGATACATTGAGTTAAAGGCTTGATCCCCTTTTCTCGTTCGGCTACAACTCCAACCGGGTAATCCTTACATACTTATTAGGAGTGGAAATGAAGTCGATGTGGAATCTTTTGGCAGTGTTGTCAGTGGTGGTCCTAGTCTCCGCGTGTGGCGATAAAAAAGGCGGCGTGAACGACTCGGGCGTTGAAGCGGACGGCAAGTGCAGCGGAGCCCTAATCGGTGACATCAAGTCACTCGTGGCCGACGTGAAAGACGCCGGCGCCAACAACGATCGGCCGAAGGCAAAAGCGGCCTGTACCAAATTTACCACTAAGTACGGCCGGGTCTCCTGCATCAGCCCCGAAACCGGCAAGCGTTTTGAAGGCCAGCAAATGATCGACGCCTGCAACCAGCTGTAATCGATTTTCCGTTAGTTTCAAAAGGGGTCGGAGCAAAGCTTCGGCCCTTTTTTATTTCTTTTTAAGACTTTTGTAATAGTCGTGCAGCTGGAGGGTGAAGGGGGGCAGCTTTTCTATCTCCGGCGATCCGCGGAACTGCGCATGGCAGCGGTAGCAAAGCCCCACCAGGCCGACGTGGCGGTAAAGCCACCAATCAAATATCGTCACGACGAGTAACGACAGACCGAAGGTGTAAAAGCTTCCGGCGACGCCGATGAGAAGCAGCAAGATACCAAGCTTGCGGTTGAAATCCTTTTGCTTATAAACGTGCTCTGCCTCACAGACGGGGCAGGGCTCTAGGCTAGGTGGCGATGCTTTTAGCGGACGTTTCGTTTCACATGCATGGCACTTTAGATCGCGGCCCTTTAGCCAGACCGTGGTTGGCCACTCGGGGCATTTCTCGCACGGAAAGGTGATTTCGAGGCTCATGCGTCTATTCTAACGGATTACAAAATCCAGGCGTCGTGAAACATCAGGTAGAGGCTTAGGGTCTCCCCGGCGAGTACGGAGAGGAGCAGGACGTAGAGAATGCCGGTGGCCGACTGGGTGCTGCGGATCTGCACGGTCTTCCACACCATCCACAAGAGTGCCACCGGCATGAGCAGCCCCCAGCTGACCCGCATCACAATGAAGATACCGGAGGAGCTGGCGAAGAAACGGTAGAGTTCGGCTTCGCCCGACGGCAGTAGGGGGAGGGTGAAGTATGCGGCCGCCAGGATACGTACCGCTAGAATCGCCATCAGCCAAAGGGTGATGCGTTTCAACTCGTCGATGGAGAGCTTTGGCTGGGTCAAGTACCAGTGGCCGAGCCACATGGCGGTCATGGCAAACCCCAGCATGAGTGCCACGAGCAACAAGTTAATGGCGACTACGCCGGGTGAAATGCTGAACGCGGCCACCGGTGGCACCGGACCCCGGACGGAAACAGTTAGGGAACCCGCATCAAGATACCTAAGGCCTGAGTAGAGCGCGATGGAGCCCGACAAGGACGCCGCCGTGATGGTCTTCAACAGACCGGACGACAGGGCCAACCCCGAAATAGCGGCGAGGATACCCCACTGCATTGGCCCCGAAAAATCCGCCGGCTTGAAGTAAAAGGCGGCGAGCATGGTGATGAGAAAGCCGCCGCCATGATACTGAAAAAAACGGGGGCCGACCTGCCGGGGATTCAAAAGGCCGTACGAAAAGAGCGAGCCAAAGCCCAAGAGCAGCAGGAAATAGAATATGAGCTGGTCGAGCAAGTGGCTTACTTACGAGTGCGCTTTGAGCTTTTTAAACTCTTCGGTAAGCGCCGGCACGACTTCGAAGAGATCCCCTACGATGCCGTAGTCGGCGCGCGAAAAGATCGGAGCTTCGGGGTTCTTGTCGATCGCCACAATCACCTTCGACGTGCGCATGCCCGCCAAATGCTGAATGGCGCCCGAGATGCCACAGGCGATGTAAAGCTTGGGACTTACCGTCTTACCCGTTTGGCCCACCTGCATGTCGTGCGGAGCATACCCCGCGTCGACGGCGGCGCGGCTGGCCCCGACGGCGGCGC
>JAYUBV010000567.1:0-3843 GCA_043740655.1 Pseudomonadota bacterium
CTGCTCTAATCACGATAAGCGGCCAGCATAGAGCAAGCGGCTTGAAATTCAATAACTAGGTTAAGTAATTAGAAATACTTAGAAATTTGCGCCGAAGTCGAGAGTGAACAGCGGCTGAATGCCCGCCGATTTAAGAATGATGGTTGAGAACTTGGGATCGCCCAGGTACTGGATGCCGCCGGCGATGCCCGCATTCCAGCAACCGGACCAGCGACCGCGCCATCCGACGGTCAGCAATCCCAAGATCGAACTCGCTTTCTCGGAAATGCCGAGGGCGGCGTCCTGGACGGAAATGGAATTCATGCCGGCTCCGGCGCTGATCCACAATCCGTTGAAATAGGGACTTTTGTAGTAATTCACCGTGCCCATCACGCCGATCGCCGACACTGAAATCGAGTTCCCGGATGCTTTGTAGAAAAGTGGCTGCACGCCCAGCGCAAGGTGCGGGCTAACGCCGACCTGCAAGTGCAGCATGGGGTAAAAGAAACTTAAGCCCACGCCCATGCCCAGAGTGAGGTCGAACGTGCGCGGTGTCTGGGGCGAGTGGGGAGTCTCCACGATTTCGGCAGAAATTTTGCGACTACCCCCGATTTTGCGAACGAGATCGCCGATAGAAACGCCTTCGAATAGAGTGTCCAGCGTGACGATGGCCCCTTTGGCCGTCGCCTTTAAAACTGTTCCACATACGACGTCGGTCTGATTCTGGATCACGCAGGCGCGATCTTTGACAACCCACGGACCGGCAGCAGAATCGTGCGCCACCGCAATATTTTTACGTCCGCTGCTCACGGCGATCACTTCGGCCGTGGCCAAGGCCTGCGCGTAACTAACGATGGCCAAAATGTAGACGAGTGAGCGCATGGATCCTCGTAAATTCATCGGCAAATGCCGACGATCGCTTTAGCGAAAAAGGCCGCTCTGAATCCAGCACGGGTCCACGCTGGAGCGGTCGGCGCCCCCTTTGTGGCCTACGGCACTGGCGGAGAAAGGATGGAAGGACAGAATCCCATCATCACCGGGAATGAAGTTGTACCAGGTACGCGGACGACTCTGGCTGTCGTCCGAAGCCGGGGAGAACATCTGTCCCGGACCCGGATCGAAATTGTCGACGTGGCGGCCGGCGGAGTCGTGGCACTTCATACAGCCGTTCTGATTCATGGGAATGAAACCGCCGAAATAATTTTTCGGCACGATATTGAAGTCACTGGTCGATGTCGGTGCCCATCCCGGCGGCGGCCCTGCATTCCACGGCTGACCGAAGACCGATTTGAACGGCGTTCCCATCAGTAAACGTCGCACTAGGGAAGGAGGGAGGTCCGGCAAAGTTTCCAACGTGGCGTTCGGTTGCGCCGCTTCGAGGGCGGTCCGGCTCATCAAAAGTGGATCCCGTTTGGTCCGCATGGTTTGCTGATTCACGTACGACGCAAGCGACGCATTACGAGATTTTGGTTGTTCTAGCTGCGCCACCGCCGGTTTGATCTGGGCGCACTCCGGAGGGGCTCCACCACCCGCACAAAGTTTTTTAACTGCCGCCGCCAGCTCCGCGGAGTTGGCGAATGGACGCATGACGTCCATTGCCCACGTACCGTTGGGCTGTTTCGTGCGTAGGCGAATCTCGAAGGGAATCATCTGCCCCGACTGAGGATCGCGAACGCGCAAGGTTTCGCCAAAAGTGGTGCCGGCCGAGTAGACCCACCCCATCTGCGGGCCATTGATATTGCTCGACGTACCGAAATCATTGGGATGGCTCTGCCGAGTCTTGGTCACTTCTGTAAACATTGGTCCCTGAGGCGGAGGGATGAAAAATTTTGTCGCGCCGCCGGACGGCGAAATATCGAGACCGGCCGTAGTCTGCCACGGAAACTCGCGCGCCCCATCGGAGTGATATCCGTACCTCTCCATATTATCCGGTCGCGTAGCGTGGGCGGGGCTGAGTAAACGGGCCGGCTGCCTTAAGTCGTCCATGTAAGCCTCTGACCAGGTCAGCGGTACGTTTTGGCGATCGTAAAACTGAATGTTCCCGGACTGGCGGGACTGATTCAAAAACTGTGAAAGCGCGGAGTTACCGGTTACGGGCGGCATACTGCCGATCAGCTGCTGCCGCTGCGTTTCGCTCATAAAACAGGCGGAACGGGCGGTTCCGGTTTTTGGCGTCACCAGATTAGCCCGCGCGGCGCGCGTGTCCGCCACGTGCTTGCGAAGCGCTTCGAGCTCCGGCGCGGTAAGGTCCGCCGTACGGCCGATCATGTCTGCTAAATGTTTGGCGGGCATCGACGGAAATTGCCCGGCAAGACCGTTCACGTCTTTCAACGTCTCCGACAACTCTGACCCCTTCGTTTTATGGCAGGCTACGCACTTACCGAGCGCCGAGTGTAACGACGACGTTGGCGGAACTAAAGGAGTCGGTGGACTGGCGGTAAACGTCGGCAAAGGGCCACGTTCGTTCGCGGAAGGTCCGGCGGGATGGGCGTTGGCGTTGCCCGTAGGGGTGCCCAAACCTCCCTGGCCCGGAACCGGTGACGTCGGAGCAAATGAGCTTCCCGAAATATTGCCGGTTCCCGCATTGCCGCCAAAGCCCGGAGCCTGATTAGTCGGCGCCGGCTGAAACGAAGGAAAGTTCCGCGGATCGGCTTCGCTCGGTACCCCGGCCGGCGGGGTGCCGTTGCTGCCACCGCCACCAACTCCCGGAGCCACGCTGTTGCCGGCCCCCCCGTTGTCGTCGAACGGAACGAACTGCGACCCGAAAGGATTTTGGTTGCTGGGGCCCGTGCCCTTTTCGTTACCGCCCGCGGGAGCGGGATCTAGATTGTTGGCACCGCCACCATCGGGGCCGTGAGTTCCGCCCGCACCGCCTTGACCGGCGGGCGGATTTCCCCCACCGCCACCACCGCCGCCCTTGCAGCGCTTACACTTTTTCCCGGCGCAGCCTTCAAATAGCACCAGGCAAAGGAGCAGCAGCAAATAACGTTGGGGGCGTTTCATGGTTGTGGCCCCCCGCTCATCGCCCCAAAGGGGAGCGAGCAATGCGTACTCGCTTCGGAGCTAATGCCCGGCACTCCGCGCAGAAGTCTCGCCAATGGCGAATCCGGTGCGTGGTCGAACAAGTACGCTTTTAGTCGGGGCATTAGGTGCCGGTGCTCGCCCACCTCGTACGAAAAAATCAACGAAGCGTCGGCGGGCTTATCTCCCACACTTTTCAATGCATTGAAGGCCTCGTGGGCAAGACTTCGGCGTAACCGGGCTAGCTCCATTAACCGGGAGATTCCTTCCTTGCGAATGTCGTCGAGGGGACTATCCAATGCTACGGCGACTTGCGAGACCGCGCGGCGAAAGTCCTCTATCGGATTAGCCTTTAGGGTCTGGGCTAGAGAAATCTCGGCTAGCATACTCCGAGCGTGGCCAAAGCCCAGTGAGGGGAACCCTTCGCGGTAAGCCGCTTCGAGGGAAGGATCGGTATTTTTGCACAGGGCATAACTTTTCAACGCCACTCGCGCCGCATCCGGCCCGCGTTTCCCAAGCATGGTCTCGCGGGCCGCGGCCACGAACTCCCCGTTGCTCAAATTCTGCTCGTCAAAAAGTTCTTTAAGCGCCGAGTACGGCAGGGTCTTACCTTCCAGAAATCGCTTCGTCAGCAAGGGCTTGATCTCGGGATAACGCTTCTGAAAGGCGCCGAGCACCTCCCCAGCCGCCGATAAGGAAGATCCGGTTTCCGTTTCCGCCACGTTGGCGATGAGTCCAATAAACTCGGGCGTAAGGAAATACGGATTCAGGTCCGCTTTGTATTTCAGTAATTGAATCAAATAGTAGAGCACATATCTAGTCTGGTAGATCGTAGGCACCGGC
>JAYUBV010000568.1:0-3843 GCA_043740655.1 Pseudomonadota bacterium
AAGAAACTCCGGCCCGTGGTGGCGAAAGTGTTCCCCTTCGCCGATGCCCGCCAGGCCCACCAGTTTGTAGAATCCCGGCAGGCGCTTGGGAAGGTGATTCTAACTCCCTGAAACTTATGATGATTTAAAGTATCTCGCTATGGGTTGGGACGAGGAATGTCACTTACCGAGCCTTAACTAATTATGGTATAGCCACATACCGATTTTGATTGAGAGGGTTCCCCCTTGTTGGCCGTAGAAATATACCTTCCTGAACTTAAGCGTTTGACGGAAGTCCTGGCTACGGCCAAGCGCATTCTCGTTACGGCTCCCGGCGCCGCCGACGGCGATTCCGTGGGGGCGCAGCTCGCCCTTAAGTACATGATCGAGACTACCTTTTCGGGCGCCACGGTTTACATCATCAACGACGAACCGATTCCGCACCGTTACCAGTTTATGATGGGCATTGAGAGCTTGCTCACCCCGGAAAGCGCGGGATTGAAGGGGGACGAGCAGTTCGACCTCGGCATTCTCGTCGACGGCGGCATTGATCGCGCCGGCCGCCTCATTCCGTACTTCGAGCGTTGCAAAACCACCGCCTTCATCGACCATCACCTCATCAGCTTCGAGTACCCCTACACGATTCGCATCGTGGAGCCCAAAGCGAGCGCCACCACGCAGTTGATTTACGAGCTATCGCAGACGGAATATTTCCGCACGCCGATGAACCGGTCGTTTGGCCAGGCGATCTTTTTGGGGCTGATTTTCGATACCGGCTTTTTCCGCCACCCCAACACGAGCCCGGCCGTCTTGGAGCTTGGGGCCAAGCTGCTCCGCTCGGGTTTTGATTTCACCGAGGTGGGGGAACGTGGCCTGCTCGAGCGCACCTTCAACAGCTTGAAGCTGCTGTCGACTACACTAGCCAAGGCCGAGCTTCGGACCGAGGGTAAACTCATCTGGGCGGCCCTCACGCAGGCCATGCTGAAGGACCACAAGGCGGTCGACGACGATCGCGAAGGCATTATCGACCACATGCTGCTGACCACCGGGGTGGAAGTGGCCATGATGTTTTACGAATTGCCCAGTGGGCAGACCCGCATCTCGTTTCGCTCCCGTAGTCAGTTTGACGTGGCCGCGTTTGCCCGCAGCCTTACGGAGCATGGCGGAGGGCACGATCGCGCTGCCGGCGCCCTCATCAATGATCCTATCGAAAACGTGGTTCCCGCCACCCTCGCCAAGCTTGAAAAACAGCTGGCCGCCTTTGTCCGCAAGTAACCGCGAAAGCGGGATTGGACATAAACTTAAAAAAGAGTAAAACGGATCTCGGGTATGATGGGGTTTGATAAGGCGGTTTGATGCGTCTTTCTATTGGGATTGCCCTCTTTTTGATGACCGGGTTTTTAAGGCCCGCTCACGCCGTCCTTTCCCCTATGGAGATCGTCACCGAGCAGGGTCACACCCCTTCCTGCGAAGAGTATCGGCTCCTCCGCGATTTACGCGTTTATAAAGATCCTAGTTTGTTTCTGGGGGCGCTGAGCCTCATCGAACGCGATCCGCGCATGGGGTGGGAAAACCTAATGCGGGAAAATCCGTTGATGACCACCTTGCGTGGTTCGGCGCAGCTCATATTACTCGGATCCGCCCGCGAGTTTAAAAACTTCGGCCTCATCGCCAAGCTTTACGAAACGGTGGAGCCGCGACTTAAGCTGCAGGCAATTCCGTCCACCGAAGTGCTGCCGACCCCGTCGGGCCCGGGGAAAAAAGTTCAGAAGCTGAAAAAGACCGGCGCGCGGATCGTTCCCGTTATGATCTGCGGCGATTCCGATGCGTACCGCAACTCGCTGGGGTTCGTCCTCGAGTCGGATCTAAAAACCGCGCAGCTAGACCCCAACGGCACCGCCGCTTTGCCGCCGTCCATCCGGTCCATTCCGGAATGGCGTACGAGCGATTCGAGTAGCGTTCAGCCGCCTACCGAAAAACGGAACTAATTCAAATGTTTCGGCGAGGGTAAAGCCGGCTCATTGGCGCGGGGAAAGCTGCCGATGAGGTAACGTGGTTCTTTATCAAAAATGGCTGCGACGGGGTTTCTTTCTCCTCGCCCTTTTTTCCCTTTTCCTAGTTCCCGTCCGTCCGGCCTTTTCGGAAAATCCGGTAGTAGGGAGTGAAGTCCAGGAGGACTTCGATCGTAAGTACGATCGGTGGGTGAGCGAACTTCAAGCGGCCTATCTGGCCAACCCTTCTGAGCGCGTACTTCCCGAAAGCATGTACCGGCGTACTTCGGTGGACCGGCTGCGGAACGAAATCTTTGCCAAGCTGGTGGAATGGAAAATCAAGCGGACCACTTCTAGCGGAAACGCCGCGCCGTCGCTTGCGCTCGACACCATCCGCCCGAAGGCCGCCCAGGCCCTAAAGGGTTTAAAAAACCGGTGGTACTCACCGCTGTTTACCGGATCGGCTTTCGACACTCTGGAGCAGGTGACGTCTCCCCAGAACGGGCTGGATATCGGATTGGGACTTACGAAGTTAAACGAATACGCCACGGACTATTACGCGGATATCGAGCGCTATAAACGGGAGTTCGGATCCGAGTTTTTTTCGGAGGTCGCCATCTCCCGCGGGGCTCTAAACGTGGTTTCTATGAGAATTTTTGCCGACTTAAACGGTGTGAAACAGCCGCGACGCGATGCCATGAATGCGATTGCGCTGCTTCACCCGGTCACCGACGAGGTGATCGATTCCGGCAACTTTGATCCTGCGTTGATGCAGAAGATATCCGATCTGCTCGACGGTAAAAAGCCGGTGGCCAGCACGGCCTACGAGAAGTTGGTTTTCCATTTCGTGGACTCCATTTTTGAGGCCTATCCGAAAGAGGAACATCCGCTGCTGGCGTGGGCGATGAAGAAGCTGCACCATCTGCAGCTCCAGAGTGTGAAGCAGCGGGAAGGAATGACGACCGCCGATCTGCTCAAGACCAGTTTTTACAAGGGGGGGTTGGCGACGCTAATTGCCGGTTACCTTTCCGGTGAATCACGCATGAGCAATGCGCAGCAAACGTTTTTCTTCAAGAGTGGCTGTGCCTTCCAGCTGCTGGATGATCTGGCCGACATCAAAGAGGACACCAAGGATAAGATCGAGACCATGTGGACGAGGGCGTTGCGGGAAAAAGGGTCGATCGAAGAGCCCCTGTTTCGGTTGCTCCAGACCGAACGCGTTTTCGAAGACGAGATGGCGCGGACGTCGGACGGAACTCCGGGGCTAGAAAAGGTAAAGGCGATCTATCCGGCGGGATTTAAGGCCACGTTGGTAAAGTCGCTGAACAAGAATGAAGACGTCCGCGTGAAACGGGCAATTGGCCAAGTGGCTCCGTATTTTTCGGTTTCACCCGCGACGCTCGGCCGGTTGTACAACCAGGCGTTGCAAATGATGCCCAGCGATTGCACCCCGATCTGGGCCCGCCTCATTCGGGCGAACGAACTCTATTAGAAGTTGAGGACCTGTCCGACGACGTGGCATTGGTCTGCCGTGACGGTTGCGGCCTTGGTGGCCGACGAGCCTGAGGCGGTGGTGACCATGACCGAGTAATTGCCTTTGGTCTCAAGGTAGCCCGCCCAGTTGAGCTTGCCGTTGTCGAAATTGAAGAGCGAGCCGTCGGCATTCGACTGATAGTCTGCCGTGCCCGAGTTCCAGGTGTAGGTTCCCTTTACTGCGCCATCTAACGAAACTTCTACCTTAATCCCATTGGGATTGCCGCTCGGCACCGGCACGTAAACGCTGATTGCAAAGGCGGCGTTCAGGGTGCAGATGTTTCCGCTGGCTTTCTGAGTCTTGGTGCGGGTGGTGGCCTGGCTCGCCTGTTGACCGCAG
>JAYUBV010000569.1:0-12237 GCA_043740655.1 Pseudomonadota bacterium
CATAAACCCTATCGAGCTATCGGTGTTGCCCAAAACTTTGTTCCCTTCCAACTGCACTTACTGCGAGTTCTGCGGCTTTGCCGATCCGAACTCGCAGGCCGGGTATTGCAAAGAGTGCCGCGTGCCCATGCGCGTGGGGAAGTTGGAACTAAAGAACGAAAAAGGGGAAAAGCTAAAGGAGTTTTTCCTCTACTCGGACGAGACCACGGTCGGTAGCTCGAGCCAGGCGCACTTCAGCCTCGGCGATGCGCCCGATCTGAAAGGCCAGCACTTCCGCATTTTCCGCAAGAAGAACGGGTTGTGGCTCGAGGTCGTGGATAAGAACGACACGTCTACGATCGTGAATCGCCGTAAGGTGATTGGCCCCGTCGAGCTGCTCGATGAGGACACCATCAAAGTCGGAAAAATGACGTTACGCTTTCTGATTCGCGATGCTTGCTAACTTCGCCGGGGCACAATGCCTAGTTCGCAGAAGGGCCAGCCTTATGCAACGGGGTTGCTTCATCCTCTTCGAGGACTCGCAAAGACACGCAATTTCGTACCCGCCAACCAACGGCGATGCCGCAGATTCCCGAGCAAAGAATCCCGCTCCTTCTCCCGATTGGAATACGTAAACGCCTCCCTAACCTTGAAACCCGCGTCCTCTAGCAACCGAATCATCGGCTTTAAGTGCGGTTCGTATAGGTGGTCGGGAGTACGCCACCGTTCCCATTTATCCTTAACTAACCCGAGATTCTTAAGTCCCCGCCGGAAACGGCGATCCCACGAAAACTGGTTCGGAATGTTGAGGCAGAGCACTCCGTCGTCTTTTAGGTCGCGGCGAAATTTTGCCGCCCATTCCTTAGGGTTGGGAATGTGCTCGATGACGTGGCTGCAGTAGATCGCATCGAACGGTCCCAACTCCGACAGGTCCGTTTCGTGGTACTGACCACACCGGGTCGGGATGCCAAATACGCGGGTCACCTCGGCGGTCATTTTAGCGGAGATGTCCATGCCGAACGTTTCCCAACCCTCTTCCTCGGCGGCCTTCAGAAATAGGCCCGTGTGCGATCCGATGTCGGCGACTTTCCCCTTTCGGCCAAGCGCCTTCTCGATCTGCCGGACGGTAATCTTGAGTTGGTCCACGCGGTGCCGCTCGCCCGGATCCAACTGACCTTCATTCTTGAAGTGGTGATTCTCAACGTCGTACACCGAGTACGCCGCCTCCAAAAATTCCGCGTCGTAACGCGGACGCGGACTGGAATAAACCAGTTCGCAATCACGACATTGCACGTAAGTGTAACGGTGGTCCGGACCAAACTTTTCGTGCGACCGAAACGAAACGGACTGGCAGAAGGGGCACGGAACCGTTTCCCAAGCCTTGGGGAGGTACTCTTGGTTTTTCTCAGTTAGCGTCGTAGCCATGTGCCCTTGGGTTAACACGCCCTAAACATCCGGTAAATCGGGCGCCGTGACAAAGCCGGCCCAGCTTCCTATTATTTCCCCCGTGCGAAATTGGTTTTTGATCGCCCTTTTGGTCTCCTTACCCGCCCTCGGCGAAGAGCTGCCCGCTGAGCCCTCGGTACACCCCACGTACCGATTCGGTATTTCTGGGGGTTACGGTGATTTTGGGACCATCGGCGGGATTGAAGCCCGGGCCATGCTGCATGACCTAATGGAGACCGGCCACAACGCGAATCACTACGGCATCGGCGAGATCGGGAACGTACGTCTGAGCTGGCAGTCCCAACCGTCGCGCCTGCGCGTAGACGAAATTACTTTGCTGAGACTTGGCTCGTTCGCACCCCGAGATGTGGAAGAAGAAAAAGAGTGGAGCTACCTTCTCTCCCTCGGCATGGCCTCGATTCGCGACTCTAGCTGCACCCGCTGCCTGTCCGGCAACCTAGAGTTCGGCTACGGACCCTCGTTCGCCCTCGGTGAAAAATCTCCCTTTTTGGTGTTTGCCCTGCTCTCCGCCGACGTGAGCTTATCGTCGGGGTTTTCGGACTTCTTTCGCTTAGGGGTGGGGCCGCAGGCCGGATTCCGGCTATTCCTGGCCCGCTCGCTCGTGTTCATGACCGAGGGGTATTACCGCTACCGCGTGGGCACTCCGTACCACAACGGCCACTACGGACGCTCCGAGCTACGCTGGAACCTCTCGAAGAAGCTGGCCATTTGGCTACGCGGGGAAAAACATCCGGACGCCTGGGAAGGCCGCCTCGGCACCTTCCTCTATTTCTAAACGGAACGTTTAACGTTTTCGCTTCGCCCGTAGATCCAGGTACACCGCCGAGATGATGACGATGCCTTTGAAGATTTTCTGGTAGTGCTCGTTCACCCCGATGAGGCTCATCCCGTTGTTCAGCACGCCGAGAACCAACACGCCGAAGAGGGTGCCGGCGATTGTACCAATGCCGCCCATCAGGCTGGTACCACCGATGACGACCGCCGCAATGGCGTCGAGTTCGCCCAGCTCACCCGCCGTGGGAACCGCCCCGTTCACGCGCGTGACGTCTAGGACGCCGGCAAGTCCGGCGAGCAGTCCCATCAGCAAGTAGACGAACCACAGCGAAAAATTGACGGGCACGCCCGATAGCTCCGCCGCCTCGCGATTACCGCCGATGGCGTAAAGGAAACGGCCGAAGCGTGTCGACTTCAGCGTGACGTGGCCCAGCAGCGCACAAAGGGCCGCGACAAAAACCATGAAGGGAATGCCGCGGTAACCGAGGAAGACCATGCCGGCGATCGCACAGCCAGTGAGGATAAGTGCGGCGTGCTGGAGCAGCTGGGTCTTACTCGCTTCACGATTCCAGCGAAGTCCCGCGTAGACGACCGAGGCGATGGCCACGAGCACGAGGAAAACGCCGCTGATATCCGCGGGCAAATAGTCCGAACTGAGACGCCCCAAACTTTCGCCGAGCGGCGCAACGGCCTGGGCACCCGACACGACTAACGTAAGGCCGCGCGCGATGACCATCATGCCGAGAGAAACGATGAACGGCGTGATGCTAAGACGACTGACCGCAAAGCCCGAAATGGCGCCGCACAAACCGCCGACCGAAACGCCGGCAAGCAACGAGGCCATGGCCCCCTGCCAACCGTAGTCCGCCCAGTGAAACTGTACCTGCGTGATGGCGGTGACCATGCCCGACAAGGCGAGCACACTACCGACCGACAAATCGATGCCGCCGGTTAAGATGATCATCGTCATGCCGACGGCCAGCGTGAGGTTCACACAAACCTGGCGCGACAGGTTGCTCAGGTTACGGGGGGTGAGAAAAGCCTCTCCACTCAGATAGTGAAACACGAGCGCGCAGCCGACGAGGATGGCTACCGGCCCTAACGCCCGTAAAGGCGCACGCCACTCGATGGGTTTGGAATCCCGCTTCAATGAAATACCGAACAGCATGTCGCTAACCCTTTTAGTGAATTCCATGACCAGCCCCCGTCGCTAGACTCATCACACTTTCCTGAGTCAACCCCTGGTTTTGCATCTCGCCGACGAGCCGGCCTTCGCGAAGCACCACGATGCGATCGCTTAAATTCAAAAGCTCCGGCAGCTCGGAGGTCACTAGCAGTATGCCCAGCCCTTCGTCCGCTAACTTCTCGATGACTTCGTAAATCTCTTCTTTGGCCGCCACGTCGATACCGCGGGTGGGTTCGTCTAGGAACAAGACCTTAGGGCCGGCGGCCACCCACTTGGATAGCAAAACCTTTTGCTGGTTGCCGCCACTTAAGTTGCGAACCGGATCCGCGGCGCTGCGGCACTTAACCCGCATGCGATTGATCAGCTCGGCCACCTTCTTATCTTCCTCGTCGGAGTTCATCCAGCCGGTCCACGAGGAGAAGCGTTTCAAAATCGGAACCGTCATGTTGAAGCCGATCGGATGACCTAGGAACAGACCATCTTTTTTGCGGTCTTCCGGCACGAACGCCAGCTTATGCTGCAAGGCCTGATCGATTCCGTTGACCTGGATCGCTACACCCTCACGGTAAACCTGCCCCATGCGCGTTCCGGGTAAGACGCCCAAGATCGAACGCATCAGCTCGCTACGGCCGGCCCCCATGAGTCCGCCCACGCCGACCACTTCGCCTTCACGTACGGCGATGTCGACATTTTCCAAAATCTTTTTCCCGTTCGGAAGAACGTGTCCGAGCTTCTCCACGCGGAGCAGCTCTTTACCCGGCTTGCGCTGCTTACGGGTGCGGTAGGTGATCGGACGACCCACCATCTGTTTTACGACCTCTTTTTCGTCCGTCTGCGCGGGGAGCATGCTGGCCACGCTCTGACCATCTCGCAACACGACGATGCGATCGCAGATCGCAAAAATCTCTTCAAAGCGGTGCGAGATGAAGAGAAAGGTGACTTCCCGTTTCCGCATCTGCTCTACCACTTGAAACAGCTGCGCTACTTCTTTAGCGGACAACGCCGAGGTCGGCTCATCCAAAATCAAAAGCCGGGCGTCGTGGTGAACCGCCCGGGCAATCTCTACTAACTGCCGCTTCGCAACACTGAGGTTGCCGATACGCGCGCGGGGATCCACTTTAAAGCCCAGTCCGCCGAGCAGCGACTGCGCTTTTTCGAACATGTCGTCCCAGCGAACGCGCGAGAACGCCTTAAGCGACGGAGTGCCGTCGTAAGGAAAGGCTTCTGTCAAAAACAGGTTTTCAGCAACCGTCAGTTCCGGAAACAGGCAGAGCTCCTGGTGGATGACCGAGATTCCCGCCTTACGCGCCTCGAGAGTATTCTCAAACTTAATGGGCCTACCTTCGAAAGTGACCTCCCCTTCGAAAGAGCCCGAAGGCCACACGCCACACAGAATTTTCATCAGCGTGGATTTGCCCGCTCCGTTCTCGCCGACGAGGGCGACGCACTCGCCTTTCCAAACGTCGAAGGTCACATGCTTCAGCACTGCCGTGCCGTAGAACGACTTCGAAACATCTTTGAAGCTGAGAATAGGTTGACTCATGCAGCGGTTTTACACGTTGGAAATCAGCCGGCGCCGACTTTACCGAAGACCGCCTCTTTGGTGTGGAATCCGCTTCCGATGATTACCTTCTCCACGGTGTCCTTCATGACCGGCAACACTTCCGTGTTGATGACCATGACGTCCTTTTTGCCGTTGTTGATCGTAGTGTCACCTTTGACCGGCTGTTTGTTCGCCAATTGAATGGCGGCCTTTACCGCGGCCTCGGCCAGCGGCTTGATGCCTTTGAGCACCGTCATGGTCTGCTTACCCTTGAGAATCGCCTTGGTCGCCGTCAAATCGGCGTCCGCTCCGGCGACAAAAACTTTGCCCGTCAGCTTCTGCTCTTCGAGAGCCTGCGACGCGCCCAGCGCCATGCCATCGTTGTTGGCGAGAATGGCCTGAACATCGTTCTTGAAACGGGTCAGCGCATTTTCCACCGTAGACAGTGCCAGCGAGGTGGCCCAGCCCGGGTGGTTCTGCTTCACGATGACTTTGACCTGAGGGTACTTTGCCAGCACCGACAGGACGCCCGCCGTGATCTGGTCGGCGACCGAGTGGCCCGCCTCCCCCATCAGGATGACGTAGTTGCCCTTACCGCCCGTGGCCTTTACCGCGGCTTCCGCCTGCAGCACGCCTACCTTGAAGCTGTCTTGGGTTACGTAAAGATCGATATCCGCATTCCTGATGAGACGGTCGTAGGCGATGACCGGAATGTTTTCACGCTTGGCCAAGGCGACGACCGAGCTAGCCGCTTCCCCGTTGACCGGCTGCAGCACCAGAACGTCGATACCTTTAGAGAGCAGGGTTTCGACCTTGGAGGTCTGCAAATCCACCTTATTGTCCGCGGATGCGAACTCGACCTTGGCCCCGGCGGCCTCGGCGGCCTTGGTGAAGTAATCTTTATCTTTTTGGTACCGTTCTTCGTTCATCGTAGCGACGACGAACCCGATTTTGACGGGTTTGGCCTGCCCTGGGGCTGCCAGAGTGAAGACAGCAAAACCCAAACCGACCCAAATTGCTTTTAAACTCATGTACTACCCCCGGAAACCTTTAGCGCGTTGGGCCAACCAAAGCCCGCGTCGGAGGACTTTAAAGACTTGGTGTTTTTTCTGTCAACCCAAAGTCAGGGTAACGCGTCGCGTTTTGGTATCGGGCGCTTGAACGGGCAATGGGTGCCATGCCCAGAAGAACCTGATGGCGTTGGGTTTGCGCCCCTCCCCCTCAAGCGTTATACTCGATGGCTGAGGTGTCCTTATAATGCTCCGACGGATCAGCTTGGCAGTGGTGTGTTTTTCGCTGGTTTCCTGCGCCTCGTTGATGACTAACGACCGGGATCTAGAAAAGTCGCGCCTGCACCTGCAGCTAGCGGCCGACCGGTTGAACGAACGGGACTATAACAAGGCCCTCGAGGCGACCAACGAAGCGCTCCGGCTGGATCCGACCTCCGGTGCGGCCTATAACCACTTGGCCCTCATCTACATGGAGACCAAACGGTTTCCGAAGAGCGAAGAAGCTTTTCTCAACGCTTTGAAGCTGCAGCCCGAGTACCCCGAGGTATGGAATAATTTAGGCGTGCTCTATAACCGGCAAGAAAAATACAAGCAGGCGATAAGCTACTTTGAAAAGGCCGTGGCCTCCGAGAAGTATCTCACCCCGGAAAACGCCTATACCAATTTGGGCTACGCCTATTACAAGCTGAACGATTTGAGTCGCGCGAAGCTGTACCACACCAAAGCGTTGGACATTGCCCCGCAGTTTTGCCTGGCCTCCAAGAACTTGGGTGACGTGTACGCTAAGGAAAAGAAATACCCGAAGGCGGCCGAAAACTTTCAGAAGGCGGCTACCCACTGTCCGCTTTTTCAGGAAAGCAATTACAAGCTAGGCCTTGTGATGATGAAGATGGGGCAAAAGAAAACGGCGAAGGCCCAATTTGAAAAATTGATCGAACGCCATAAAAACGGCACGTTCGTGGATCGCTCGCAAGAAGTGTTGAAGTACTTGCAGTGATTCGGGTCGAGAACGGTAGCCCGCCGGCTAACCAAACTTTAAACGCAAGAGAGTTAACATGACCGGAGTGGGTGAGTTTTTAAAAGGGCATCGGGAGCAAAAAGGCATTCGCCTCGAAGAGATTGCGTCGATTACCAAGATCCACATTCACCACCTCGAACTAATCGAGCGGGAATCGTGGAAAGATCTCCCGCCGGAACCTTTCCTGCGTGGTTTCCTTACCGCCTACGCAAAGTACGTAGGGGCTGACACGCGCGAAGTGCTGAGCAAATTTTACGAAGGAAGAGGGATTGCGACCGTGGAGCCGACCGAGGTTCCGCCGATGGACGCTCGCACCGACAATACCGGGGCCAGGACGCGGTCGATGAATCCTTCGCGCCTCATTGAACAAGCCGAGCCGTTTCCCTTCGGCAAAGTCATGATGGGCTTGGGCATGGTGCTGTTAGTGGCGGTCGTGGGAACGCTGATCACCATTGGAAAGAAAGAATCTACGCCCGAACCCGTGGCCGGTACGACGACTACCACTACCTCCTCGGCGGTAGCCAACACTACGACCGGCACCACGCCGGCGCTGACGGCTTCGGTTGCCGCCGTCGATACCAAACCACTCGAGACCAAGCCGGTCACAATGGATACGAAACCGGCGGCGGCCGAAACCACCTTGGTTAGCCCGGTGGCGAGCGCGCCCGCGGTCCCCGTGAAAATTGAGGCGGCCCCCGTTGTGGCGGAGCTAAAGAGCAAACCCGCCGAGACCAAACCGACGGTGGCCGGCGAATTCAAGCATGAGCTCACGGTCCAGACGCAGAAAAAGACTTGGTACAAGATCGTGATCGATGGATCGGCTCCGGTTCAGGCGATGACCCGGGACAACGAAAAGCTGACTTTCAAGGCGAAGGAAAAAATTAAGCTAGTGCTCGGCAACCCGTCGGGGGCGAAGGTGGCCCACAACGGTAAAGAAGTGGAAGGCACGAAGTTCAACGGCACCATCCGTTACTTCAAATTTCCCGCCGGTGCGAAGTTTCCTCAGGACAATCCGAAACCTCGTGCGGTCTCCTCATCGGATAGCGAAGGTTCGCCGTCAGAATCGCAGCACGATTCCCCAGCCCCCCCGTCGCAAAAGACGATCGGGGATTGGCTGGACAGTCCGAAGCCTGAAACTCAGACTCAATAATTTTTACTCTTTGGCTTCTTTGGCTTTCAGCTGAGCATCGTTGGCGGTGAGAAACGTACGGATGTCGTCCGCCGTGTCGAGGAGGCGCACCCACTGCTCTTTGTAGAGGGTGACCGGAAAGCGGCCGAGTCCGTAAACTGACAGCGCGCCTTTCATGCTGACCTTTAGGGAAAGCCCCTTGGCCGAAGTTTTTTTGAGCGCGGAGTTTTCCGCGCGAAGCCGCTCTAGTTCTGCCTGAATGTCTTCTGGGTTGCTCATCGTGTTCGTCCTTCCTGTTGCAGTTACAAACCGCGGAACACACTGCCCAATTTTCGCCAACGTGTCTTGGTACAGCGCGCCTTGGCAGGCTTTCACGCGGTGACAATGCTACCTGCACAATAAGCTCTACCGCACGCTGATCAAGCGGTGACATTATCCTGGGGGGGAACAATGAAACGCATCCTATTATCCGTGGCGGTACTTCCGCTATTGGCATTCGGCTCGACCGGAATCAACAAAAATGAACTGGGTCTTAAGATCTACACTGAAGAAGTGGCGACTCCGGTTGAAGTCATGCAACAGATTCACGCTATGGACGGCGGCGCGTACGACAGTGACCTCGGCGGCTCTTTGAAAGACATCAACGAGATCATCAATCTCGGTGAGAAAATCTGGAAAATCATCGAGAAGAATAAACCGGTCGTGAACGTGAAGTATGCGTACGCGAACGCGGTTCCTAAGGGCATCAAAGGGCCCGAAGAGCTCGAGAGCTTCAGCCCGTTGCAGTTCAAATCGTTCCGCAAGTTCGGTAAAAACGGCTTCGGATCGACGGTGTTCGACGTGACCTACACGTTGGCCCACCGCTACAATGGCCGATACCAAGGCCGTGGCCGCTTCCTGGACGCCGTCACCGTACTTCCGCATAAAGTCGAAGTGCTGTGGGGCTACACCCTCAATTTCAACGTCACGCGCGTATCGACGGCGAACGTTGGAAACGAGAAGGATCCCGTGGCTTCGGTCGCGATGGAAATGGACTTCCAGGTCTCAACGATCCTCAAGGCCTCGCAGTACCGGAATCTGTATGAATTCCGCGGCGACACGGCCCGCGTGACCTCGATCGAAAACTAAGCCGATCCCGGTTTGCTAAAAAATAATACGAAGGCCCGATCCTCCGCTCGAGGGTCGGGCCTTTTGTTTTTTTGCATCCCCCACACGGGGGAGACGCCCGACTGTTTAGGTTTTGAGCACTTTTTCCGATAGGAGTTACTGGTAGTTACAAACTTTATTGAGATTGACGCATGATGTCAGGTCGGGCACAATAAAGGGGACTCGATAATTTCTTCCATCCCCATTTATCTGCGGCACGTAAGTTACTGGTCTTTTGTTCAGCCCTTTACCGGGAGCCGTACGTTTGAAGGTTAATACTCATAATTTTTTTCGTCGTCTAATCCTCGCGTCGCTATTCATCGCGACGGTTTTTCTACCGGGCTGCTTTGGGGTTTCTCTCCTTGTTTCTAAGTTGGGCGCCCCAAAGAGCTACGTACTTCACGTTAATTCACTTGTTCGCTATGTTCTGGTTCCTCTTAACTACATGACGCAATCCAACCTGATGGACAAGAACTCTACCGCGACGCCATGCGATAGAATTGTCGTGGAGAACTCCGGGCGAATGATTGCGACCTTCGCCGGCGCCAATGCCCTTGCCCAAGAAGCTCCTCCGGCGATTTCCTTCATAAACTATCAGTCTAGAAATCGCACTGCTGTTAACGGCCCCGACTCCCATTATTCTAACAATCCGCTCTACACTGCGAATCAATTGAACTTCTGTATGGCAGAACTCTATATGAAGTTGCCGCCACCGGTCCCCGGGACATCGAATGAGCACCAATTCGAGCTAACTTTTAAAGCGAGCGACGGGTCTCTCGAACCGACCAAAGTTTCCGTCCTTGTCGTTCAGGGTATGCCGACCCAAGCCTATATTAATAACGGCCCAGTTTACGACGTCACAAATAGCGATAACTTGTGGCTAGATAAAATATACCGGTCGGTTAATCACAAACAAATGAGGATTATTACCGATTCGAGCTGGATTGGGGCGAAGGTAATTTGGCCAAATAACGCCCTAACGGCATACTTTCCCACCGACAACTCGATCCTTTCAGTACGGGCCGAGGGCTCCCCTGGAGGTGACTTTACGTTCAAGCAGGACCCCGCCACCATGACCGAAGCTGCCATTACCGGCGAGCCGCTGCAAGAGATCCCGCTGCGGGAGCTCGCCGTCGTCACGTTTAATCCGATGGTGGCGGCCGCATCAGGAGCCAATACTTTACAGAGTTCTGGTAACGGAACCGGATCAGAAGAGGTTGCCGCCGTGGTCGCCTCGGTTTCCGACCCGAGCGATGACTGTAAATATACCAAAGACGGTTGCGGCGGCGGCGGAACTAGGGCGGGTACGGGCTCTGGCGGGGTGTACCAATGTACCGATAAAACGACCCCTCCCTGCTCGGATTGCGTACCCGGTAGCGGAATAAGTTACGCGGTGGTGTATAACTTAGGGACCGGACCCTTGGTGGTACAAAAGAAGGATGCCGACGGTTTTTGGCAAACCAACAATCCGTCGCAGTCCTACGATCAGCTCAAACTGCCGCGGTCGATGAATAAATACC
Organism: Pseudomonadota bacterium; assembly: GCA_043740655.1. Classification (GTDB taxonomy): domain Bacteria; phylum Bdellovibrionota; class FAC87; order UBA2466; family UBA2466; genus JBGSST01. The sequence goes on from JAYUBV010000569.1 coordinate 10,773, forward strand.
CCGACGGGGCCCCCTTCTCGCCGAGCACAATTCCGGACTCAGCGAAGAAGGCAGATTTTTTGAAGGCTCTGGTCTATGCCTTATCCATTAAGCACGGACGGAACATCACCCAAACCGACGTAAATAACGTCGAAACCGCCGATGCGAACGAGTTTATGGCGATGGTGTTCGATTGCTTCGTCGACCCGCCTCCGACGGCGACTCCGACTGGTACAAGCACGGGCACGAGCGCCGGCAATCCGACTGGCACGAGCGCCGGCAATCCGAGCGGCAATCCGACCCCATCCCCCTCGCCGGCAATGTGCTCTTCGACCTCGGCTTGTCCTGCGAACTACTACTGTTCGGGCGGATCTTGCATGCCCCAGTACCAATGCGCAAACGGAACCTGGGTTAATAGTTCCAGTGCTTGCCCCGTGCCGACGACGGCATTTTAACGGGCTCGATAGAATTTAGAGGAACGTAAGTGCTAAAATATTCCCTAACCATGTCACTCCGGCTAACCACGCTCATTGGTCTACTCGCGGCCGGACTGGCTTACGCCGATACGCAGGTCCTTGAGGTCGACGTCGCTCAGAAACGGGTGGCGATCAAACGCACTTACGAAACTCAAGGCTGGAAAGCGGGCGAAGCCGTCTGCTTGAATCGCGGCGCGGCGCGCATTGGCTGTGGCCGCGCGTTGATGTCCACGGGCGATCGCCTCTGGATCGGCATGGGCGATAAGGCCCGCTACCTCGCCAAGGGCAACGTAGTGACCGTCAGTCGTCCCGAACGCGGCATCAGCTCTATCGCGGCGGCAACTTCCGGCACGACCACCCGGCGGAACGAGAACGTGAATAACTTCGACGTGGGCATCGGTGGGAATATGAGTTTCATCTACTTCAACCCCGAGCTGCACTTTAATGTGCGCCTGGCGGAAAAGTTTTCGATGGGCCTCGAAGGCATTTATTCAAAATTCAAGAACAACGCGACCGACGTCAGCATTGCCGGCGGGTTCTTGAATTTCAGCTACTACCATACGAATGCGGCGTTTCGAGGCTTCGTGTTTCAGTTAGGCCCCGGCTTCTACAGCTTCAATCTAAAGTACCGCACGGTGGAAGATAGCTTGAGCCTGTTTGCGATGCGTGGCCAGGTCTACTGGCGCGGTACCGCTAAAGCGGCGTTCAACATGGACTTTGGTTTCGGCGTCGGCGCGCAGTGGGTATTCGACAAACCTTCGCCCCGCATCGTTTACGACTTCAAGGGTTTCTTGCCCTTCGTTAACTTCTTCGTCGGCTACCAGTTCTGATTTCCTAAGCGTGCGCCACGCCCGCCAACAGACGCGCTAACTTCTGACTCTGGATCTGCGGATCGCAAAACGCCAAATCCGCCTTTGCCACCTGCGATCGTGCGGCTTGGAAAAACTCCTCATCGTCCACCAGCTTTTCCAATACCCTTACCGCCGAGAGCGGCTCATCCGGGTTGGTAA
>JAYUBV010000570.1:0-3835 GCA_043740655.1 Pseudomonadota bacterium
AAGGAAACTTCTTCCTGCGCGGGTTCAACTATCTTTTCATTTTCAAAAAAGAGAACCCGAATGACCGACCGGCATTCCCTCGTCGCGAAACGCTGCCTAAGCTTCTGAATTGATTTTGCTCCAGACCGGTTACGAGCAGCCCGACGTCCCACCGCAGCTAAGGCAACGCAAACAGGTTCCGCTTCGCACCATCGTGAATTGGCCGCAATCCGTGCAGGCATTGCCCTCGTATCCACTCGCCTTGGCTACCTTCTGCGACGTGGCCGTATCATCGTCCCACTCTTTTTGCGAAAGGCCCATATCGCTCGGCGCCTTTATTTCGACCGTGGCCTCCGGTGCCGGCGCTTCTATTTCCATTCCGCCGGCGGATCCAATTCGTCTCGGCACGGGCCCCTTCGGGGGAATCTGCACCACGTCGGTACGGCCTAAATAGTTCAGCGCCAGATCGCGGAAGATGTAGTCGACGATCGAAGAGCAGAAGCGAATGTGATCGTGATCCGCCACGAAACCGTTCGGCTCGAAGCGGAAGTGCAGGAACTTGCCCACGTACTCTTCCAGCGGCACGCCGTACTGCAGTCCTAGGCTAACCGAGATAGCCAACGCGTTCATGATGCTGCGGTACGCCGCACCTTCCTTATAGATGTCGATGAAGATCTCACCGAGCTGGCCGTTCTCGTACTCGCCGGTGCGAAGGTAAATGCGCTGCCCGCCAATCGTGGCCTTTACCGTGTAGCCGAAGCGACGGTGGGGCAGCTCGTGGCGAACCGCGCGCGGAAACTGCGGCGACTTTGGCTTAGCGGTCTCCGGGGTTGGTTCTTCCCTATCTAACTGCAGGGCCCCCGACAGAGGCTGACTCAGCTTCGAACCATCGCGGTAGAGCGAGACGGCCTTAAGTGAACGCCTCCAGGCCGCGAGGTAGGCGTCGGACACATCCTCAAGCCGCGCCTCGTGCGGAAGGTTTATCGTCTTGCTGATCGCCCCGCTCAAGAAAGGCTGCGCCGCGGCCATCATGTCGAGGTGCTGGTTAGCGTGTAGCGATCGCGTCCCCTTCGCCCCGCAACGATTGGCGCAGTCGAACACGGGTAGATGTTCTTTCTTCAGGCCGGGGGCGCCTTCCACCGTCATCACCCCGAAGACGTAATCGTTGGCCGCCTCGATCTCACTGCGGGTAAAGCCAAGCTCGTTTAGGTTCGTCGGTGCAAACGCCAGGGCCAGGTTAAACGAAGTTTTCAGACGAGCTTCGCCGGCCTGGATCTTTTCGTCGCTGAGCCCCTTCGCCTTCAACGACTCGCGATTCACGCACGGAGCCCCGTCGAGGGTTCCCAAACCCGTGGCGTAGTGAATGATCGTCTTCACCTGGTCCGACGAGTAGCCCAACGCGGTCAACGCGGCGGGCACCGATTGGTTGATGATGCGGAAGTAACCGCCCCCAGAAAGTTTCTTGAACTTCACCAGCGCAAAGTCGGGCTCAATGCCCGTGGTGTCGCAGTCCATCAGAAGACCAATCGTCCCCGTGGGGGCGATGACGCTTACCTGCGCGTTGCGAAAGCCGTGCTTCTCTCCAAGCTTCAAAGCCTCGTCCCACGCCTGCCGCGCGTGTTCCAGCAGTCGCGGTGGACACTCCATCGGATCGAGAGTGTGCGGGGCGATCGTTAACCCCTCGAAATCACTTTCGCCCCAGGCGGCGCGACGGTGATTTCGAATGACCTTGAGCATGGATTCTCGATTGTCGTCCCAGCGCTTGAAGGCGCCCAGGTCCTTGGCGAGATTCGCCGACGTAAGGTACGCCTCACCGGTAAGAATCGCGGTGAGCGAAGCCGTAATCGCCTGCGCGCGCGGACTGCCATATGGAATGCCCATCATCATCAACAGCGCCCCCAGATTGGCATAGCCTAAACCCAACGTGCGGTACTCAAAGCTACGCGACGCGATTTCGCGGCTGGGAAATTGCGCCATCAGCACGCTGATTTCTAGCACGATGGTCCATAAGCGGCAGGCGTGACGGTACTTCACCACGTCGAACTCGCGCGTCTTGGAATCGTAGAACTTAACGAGGTTCAGCGACGCCAAATTGCAGGCGGTGTCGTCTAAGAACATGTACTCCGAGCACGGATTGCTGGCGCGGATTTCACCGCCGGCGGGGCAGGTGTGCCACTCGTTGATCGTAGTGTGGAACTGAAGCCCCGGATCGGCGCTGGCCCACGCAGCGTAAACGATCTTGTCCCACAGACTCTGCGATGAGATCGTCTTGGCAACCGTACCGTTACCGCGGAATTTGAGCTGCCAATCGCCGTCATTCTCGAGCTTTTCAAAAAAGTCGTTCGCAATGCGGACAGTATTGTTGGCATTCTGGCCGGACACCGTGCCGTAGGCTTCGCCTTCCCAGTTCGTATCTAGTTCGGGAAACTCTTCGATCGTCTTGCCCTGCGCCGCTAATTTCAGCGCGCGTTCGAGAAAACCGTCGGGGATACACATTTCACGGGCCTTCTTCACCGCCTCTTTCAGCACGGTATTTTTATCGATATTCGTGCCGCCCTTGGCGCCGCACGCCTTAAAGATTTCGGCGAGCGCTTTTTTGGTGACCTTACTACCGGTAACGAGGGCAGAAACTTTTTCTTCTTCCTTCACTTTCCACAGGATAAAGTCCTCGACCTCGGGGTGGTCCAGGTCGAGGCAAACCATCTTGGCCGCCCGGCGCGTAGTGCCGCCGCTCTTAACGGATCCCGCCACCTTATCGCCCACCTTTAGGAACGAGAGGAGGCCCGAAGACCTTCCTCCGCCGGAAAGTTTTTCCCCCGCCGCGCGCAGATTACTGAAGTTGGTGCCGGTGCCGGACCCGTACTTGAACAGGCGTGACTCGCGCACCCACAGGTCCATGATGCCGCCGTCGCCCACTAGGTTATCGTCGACACTCTGGATGAAACAGTTATGAACTACAATCCCCCCGGATAGGTACTCACCGGTCGAGGTTTGAATGTCGTAAACAGGCTCTTCTCCCAGGTTTTCTATTCGAACCACGGTCTCGTATCGAGCATTAGGAATTTCTTTTCCAATCACACTATCCATTAGCGAATTGAGTAGCTTGATCCGTTTGTCGGACGACACAAAATTAATAATCTCGGCAAATTTCCGACGCTCGCTCTTATAACCGAGGATCAAATGAAAATAGGGGTGCCTATTCGCCCGTTTATCCCGACATTCCGAGATCCGGGAATAAATTCCCAGGTTTCCCAGTACATCCTGAACCTGGGCCAAAAGTCCGCGAGAAATATTTCCTAGTACGACGTCGTAAGAATGCGTTTCTCCTTTATGCTTTCGAACGCCCCCGTCGGTCTGGAAAAGTGCCTGAACGTAGGCCGTAACCGATGAAAAGCCCCCTTCAAATATTACCGGAGGGATCCTCAAATCGATTCCGCGGTCCATAAGCCGATACTTTTCGACGAACGGACGCAGTGCCTCGCCGTAGAGACGAATACGACGCACGTCTAAATCAGGGCTCTCGGTCTCTACGTAGCTAACTTTCCGATGAACGCCCTGAAAAACCGTTTCAATCTGGGGAAGCAAGAAATCGAACTCATCCTGATTCGCCGTCATGAACTCCATTGTCAGGGAACGGTTCGTACCACTTTCGTACTGACCGACAAACCCATCTCCCTGAAGCCAGCCCGCTAAAATTGCTTCAGACACAAAATCACTTCGTGGCTCGGATATTTGATTGAGGTTCGTTCGCTGAACTAACCGCATCCCCACTTTAATCTCGCCGGCCGGTAACCAACCACTTGGGTCATTGCCGCCCGAAGAAGGTTGCTTCTCCACCCACACCAGGTGGTCCGGA